>JAAYXX010000384.1 GCA_012515695.1 Chloroflexota bacterium | reverse complement strand
GTGCTGCGCTGGCTGGAGCTGTATTCCAGGCAACTCGACGAGTTGCGCCAGCTCATCGCGGATCAGGACGCGAACAAGCTAGGCGAACTGCTGGAGGAATCCGTGCAGGCCTATCTGGAGGGGCTGACTCACGGCGAGCAAAATCGCTCGCAGCCTGACCTGCCCAGCGGCGGCAGCTATTTTCGGAGCATGTTCCTGGGCAAGCTAGGCGAGCCGCGCAAAAAGCCTGACGCTGGTGAGAGAAAATAAACCGTTGGCAGCGTTCGCGTAAACTTGAGTAAAAGACCGTTACGCAGTACAATATGCGCGCGTTGGGTTTCTCACTTGTCTCTGGCTTGGGGAATCCAGCTATGTCAACGTATGCGGATGGGCATATCAGGTGGAGAGCACACGGATATTCAACAGTGAAAAGACTGCCAGCCCACAGGACCGTCAGTACCGCGTTTTGATGATCGCGCCCACTTCATTTTTTGCGGACTATGGATGTCATGTTCGCATTCTCGAAGAGGTGCGTATTCTGCAGAAATTCGGCTGTCAGGTAACTATTTGCACCTACCATAATGGCAGAGACCTGGACGACCTGCACATCAGTCGGTCCTGTGGTATACCCTGGCGCACCCATTATGAGGTGGGTTCTTCCCGCCATAAAATCGCCTTTGATATCCTCCTGTTCGGGCACGCGCTAAGGCTGGTGCAGCGTCTCAAGCCGCATATCATCCATGCCCACCTGCACGAGGGCGCGCTGATAGGGTCGGTGCTTTCCCGGTTGTGGCGGGTGCCGATGGTGTTTGATTACCAAGGCAGCCTGACCTCGGAAATGGTGGACCATCGCTTCCTCTCACCAGATGGCCCGTTTTATACCCCCATGCGCAAGCTGGAGAACTGGATTGACGCCGCCGCCCCGCACATCATGACTAGCTCGCAGAATGCCGCCGACTTGCTCATTCGCGAGTTTGGTTGCCCGCAGGAAAAGGTGACGCATGTGCCGGATTGCGTCAACACGGACACCTTTGCTCCCATCTTTAGCGATGAGAACCGGCTGCAACTCAAGCAAGCCTGGAATATTCCCCCTGACCGTCAGGTGATTGTGTATCTCGGGTTGCTGGCCGAGTATCAAGGGATCAACCACCTTCTACATGCCATGCGCCGGGTGTGCGACCAACGCGAGGACGTACACCTGGTCGTTGCGGGCTACCCGAACATCGAATATTATCGTCAGGTGGCTACCGAGTTGGGGCTGGCGGATCGGGTCACATTCACAGGCCGCGTGCGCTATGAAGACGCGCCCCGGCTGCTGTCCATTGGGGATGTGGCCGTATCGCCCAAGCTTTCCAAGACAGAAGGGGCCGGTAAGCTGCTCAACTATATGTCTATGGGGCTGCCCACAGTGGCGTTCGATACGCAGGTGAGCCACGAATACCTCGGCCCGCACGGGGTGTACGCTGCGACTGGCGATAGTGAAGACCTGGCCCGCTGCCTGTACGCGTTACTGGAGAATCGCGAGCGGCGGCTGGCCCTGGGGAGCGCCCTGCGCGCGCGGGCGCAGGAGCTATACTCCTGGGAGAGTTCGGCGCGCATTATTCTGGATATCTATGCGGCCATGATCGGGCGGATACCCGCCCGCGCCTGATATTGCCTCGCTGGTAGGGTCCGGTCGCCGACGCTGGGCGCGTCCATTCTACACCTGAAGCAGTATTATCATGCCAATCCGCAAGATTCTGCACCTTTGTCTTGCGTTGTTGCCCGCCCTCCTGGCCTGGCCTTTGGGGGGTTGGCTCCCCGATGTTGACTCGCCCGTTGGCCTCACGGCGGTGAGCATCTGCGTGAATGAAGTGTTCTCCTGGCCCTGCAACGACCAGCCCGCTATGGGCGAGTTTGTCGAACTGTATAACTCTGGCGCAGAAACGGTAGACCTGGGGGGGTGGACGCTGGAAGTGATTCGTGGCGGATCGGGGCGATATACCTTTCCAGCGGGAACCTTGCTCGGCGCGCGCAGCTTTCGCGCCTTTTATCAGCAAGAGACCGGGCTTGGCCTGGAGGGGCCTAGCTCCTGGGTGCGCTTGTTGGACCCCAGCGGGATGGTGACTGGCCCTGAGCGTTATGTTTCGAACGATCAGTGTGGCCTGTCGCATGGGCGGTTCCCCGATGGCGGAGGGTGGTGCAGTGGTTTGGTTCCGTCGCCGGGTCGCCCCAATGTGCGACCCACTGTGACGCCCACGGCAACCGCTACGCTTACCAGTACACCGACGCCCACGCGCACCAACAGTCCCACACGCACCGCCACGCCTTCACGCACGCCGTCACCCACACGGACAGCCACGCCCACGCGCACGCCGTCACCAACGCGCACCACCACGCCCACACGGACGCCGTCACCAACGCGCACGCCGTCGGCCAGCGCCAGCCCTTTTCCTGCGGCTACCCCTACCCCCTCGGCGATCCCAACGGAAATCGGTGTGCCCTGGCCTGTAGCCACGCCAACGGGCACGCCTACGCTTACGCTTACGCCTATGGCTACAGCCACGCCTACAGACGCACCTACCCTCACGCGCACGCCGGCAAGCTATGCAGGCGTGTGTTTGTCCGAGTTGTTGCCCATGCCGCGCGCGGTGGACTGGGATGGGGATGGCGTGGCGAACTATCGGGATGAGTGGATCGAGCTATACAATGCGTCGGATCAAGAGGTATCGCTGGCCGGGTGGGTGTTGGATGACCTGCCGGATGGGGGAGTTGCGTTCGTCTTTCCGGCGGGGGCTGTGCTGGGGCCGCGTGCCTATGGCGTGTATTATCTGCGCGACACGGGGATTGTGCTGAACAATGACGGCGACCAGGTGCGATTGGTGGCCCCCGATGGGCGTGTCATAGACTGTGTGGACTATGCCTCTATCGAGGCGGATACTTCGTATGGCCGCCGGGCGGGATGCGCGGGGGATTGGGTGCCCTGTCGAGAGCCGTCGCCCGGGCAGGAAAATCGGCCTCCCCCGCCCACGCCCACGCCGCTGCCGACGCGGTGGCTGCATCTGCCGCTGGTTGTGGATGGGCGAGGGGTGGGCCTGGACTAACGGGCCAGCAGGTCATGCGCGTAGGCATAGAGCGCTGGCGTGCCGCCGGTGTGCCAGAACAGCACCGTCTGGTCGCGCTGGAATGCGCCCTGCCGGATCAGGTCAATCAGCCCGGCCATAGCGCGCCCCGTATAGACCGGGTCCAGCAGCAGCCCCTCTTCGCGGGCCACCAGTTGGATCGCTTCCCGCTCGGCGGCTCCCATGACGGCATACCCTCCGCCGAGGTAATCATCGTTGATCTCGATGTCCTCCGGGTCCAGCTCGAACCGCAGGCCCAGGTAGGCGCGGGTAAGCTCGGCCAATTCCTGCACGTTCTGGCGCATGGGTTCGCTCTGTTCGTCCACGCTGATGCCCAGCACGCGCCCCTGAAAGTTGGCAGCCCGCGCACCTACTACCATTCCCGCCTGCGTGCCGCCGGAGCTACTGGGGAAAACCATCACGTCAAAGCGGATGCCCGCGTCCAAACTCTGGCGCACCGCCTCTTCCATTGCGTCCACATAAGCCGAGGCCCCGATGGGGTTTGAGCCGCCGTAGGGGATGATGTAGGACTTGCGCCCGGCCACCCGCTCTTCGTTGGCGATTTCCTGCATCACCTCAAACGGGTTGCGGTCCCCGGCCCAACGCACGCGCGCGCCCAGAAGCCGGTCTAGCAGCAGGTTGCCGGTTGTGTGTTCCGGGGCCATCGAGCGAAGCACCAGGTAGCAGCGCAGCCCGAACCGGGCCGCAGCCGCCGCCGTCTGGCGCGCATGGTTAGACTGCACCGCGCCGGTGGTAAGCACCGTGGTGGCCCCTTGCTCCAGCGCGTCCGCGATGAGGTATTCCAGCTTGCGCGTCTTGTTCCCGCCGCCAGCCAGGCCGGTCAGGTCATCCCGCTTGACGTAAATCTGTGGCCCGCCGAGCAGCCGACTGAGGCGGGGAAGGTGGTCTATGGGGGTGGGAAAGTGACCCAGGGAAACCCGGGGAATACGATTGTGCATAATAGCTCCTCCGTCTGGTGCGTAGCGTAGCCAACGGGCTGACGATATTAGTATAACATATCAGGCAAGAAGCCAAAAGACTTGCGGCAATAGCCCTTTATTCGAGTTCTTGGACTTGCTTTTTGCAAGTTTATATTGTAAACTATGGACGTGGGTAGAGCCAGAAAGGGTCCCAACATGGCAATTGACGGCAAAGAAAAAGCTCTGGATACAATGGTCGCGCAAATCAAAAAGCGCTTCGGCGAGGGAGCCATTATGAAGCTTGGTGACTCCTCCAGTCTGAACGTCGAAGCGATCCCAACAGGTTGTCTGGCCTTGGATATGGCCTTGGGAATCGGAGGTATTCCCAGGGGCAGGATTACGGAAATCTATGGACCGGAATCCTCCGGCAAGACCACTCTCTGTCAGCACGTAATTGCCGAGTGCCAAAAGAGGGGTGGTATTGCTGCGTTCATCGATGTTGAGCACGCGCTGGACCCCGCGTATGCACAGCGTTGCGGGGTGAACATCGAGGAACTGTATATCTCTCAGCCAGACACCGGCGAACAGGGTCTAGAGATTACCGAAGCGCTGGTTCGCAGCGGGGCGGTAGACGTAGTTGTTGTGGACTCGGTTGCGGCACTGGTACCTCAGGCCGAAATCGAGGGGGACATGGGCGATTCGCACATGGGTTTGCAGGCTCGCCTTATGTCTCAGGCTCTGCGCAAGCTGACAGGAGCAATCAAACGGAGTAACGCGGCAGTTATCTTTACGAACCAGCTGCGTATGAAGATCGGGGTGCTGTTTGGAAACCCCGAGACCACCAGCGGTGGAAACGCGTTAAAGTTCTATGCTGCCGTGCGCCTGGATATGCGCCGTATGGAGGCGATTAAACAAGGCGGCGACGTGATCGGTAACCGCGTGCGCGTCCGCGTCAAAAAGAACAAGGTTGCCCCGCCCTTTAAAGTGGCGGAATTCGATATCATGTTCGATCATGGGATATCGAAAGAAGGCAGCATGTTGGACGTAGGCGTCGAGTCGGGAGTTATCGAGAAGCGCGGCTCCTATTACTCCTTTGGCGATACCCGTCTTGGGCAAGGTCGAGAGAACGCCAAGACGTTCTTGATCGAAAACCCGGACATTTGCGCAGAGATCGAATCTCAAATTCGGAGTCAGGTGGGGTTTGCACTCAAATCGGATGGTTCGGATTCGGATCCCGTTTCCGATGACGATTCCGAAGCAGGCGATTTCGAGTAACCAACATCCCTAGGTTTCGCGCAGAGGCGATTGGCTTCCCACACTGGGCTTGCAGCCCACAGAATTCGCCATTCTAGCTTGGGCTATTGGCGATGGTGAGCCCCTATGCTTGCCGCCGATGGCATGGCACCGACCTGGCATGACTACCGAATAAAATTCAGGTCGCTCTTGATGAGCGTCTTTATCGGATAGCTAGTGGGAAGGCGCATTGCCGAGGAGCGTTCGGCGTACGCATAGGTTATCACGCCTTTGTGTTAACAGAGGGCTGTGGCTGCGGCCACAGCCCTTTTGTGTTCTTGATGGAAAATGACGGATTTTAACAATGGACGGCAAAATCACTGCACTACGAGTGCAACAACGGCGTCAGGATCGCGTTAGCGTCTATTTGGACGATGAATATGCGTTTGGTTTGCAGCTCGTGGTGGCGGCTCACCTCCGGCTGGGGCAGCACCTCAGCGCGGAGGAAATCGCCCAGTTGCTTGAGCGAGACGCAGCCGAAAGGGCATACGAGAACGCCCTGCGCTTTTTGTCGTATCGCCCGCGCAGTGAGCGGGAGATGTGGCAATACTTGCAGAGAAAAAAAGTGGATGACGAGACCGCCGCCGAAGTGATGCAGCGGCTCTCCCGGATCGGCCTGGTGAACGATGAAGAATTCGCTCGCCAGTGGGTTGCCAGCCGGGAGGCTAACCGCCCCAGGGGAGTCTGGGGGCTGCGAGCGGAATTGCGCCAAAAAGGCGTTGCAGACAAGGTTATTCGCGCAGCGGTTAGCGATGTGGACGAAGAAGAAGGAGCGTTGCGAGTGGCGAGCCGCCGCGCTGTGCAACTGGCCGGACTCGACAAGCAAACCTTCCGCCATCGCCTGTTGAGCTTTTTACAACGCAGAGGATTCAGCTATGACATAGCGCGCAAGGTTACAGATCATCTGTGGCAAGAGATGCAAGTTCAACATGGGTCGGATGGTGATTAGCGGGTATCACCCGATTATACTATAGATAATACGAAAGGAACATACATGCAAGGTCAAGACGTGCTTGTTTGGATCGTTGCTCCATTAACTGCCGTGGTGTTTGGCATTATAGGTTTCGTGATAGGTAACTTGACCAAGCTTAATGCATTTGGTAAAAAAGCAGAACGCCTGGAAAAAGAAGCCAATCAGAAACTCGACCAAGCCCGCACCGAGGCAATGAGGCTGGAGCTAGAAGCCAAAGACCAGGCGTTGAGGCTTCTGCAAGAAGCAGAGATGGAGAGCAAGCTACGTGCTCAGGAATTGAGCCGTCAGGAAGCTCGGCTGCAACAGCGGCGGGATAACCTGGATCACCGGCTGGACGCCCTGGAGGTGCGCGAGCGCAAGTTGGAGGATAGGAAGCGCAGTCTGGACGCTCGCCAAGCCGAGCTGGACAATGCATGGGCAGCGCATATGGCCGAATTGGAGCGGATCGCGGGGCTGTCGCAGCAGGAGGCCAAGGACCTGTTGCTGGAGCGCGTGGAGAACGAAACGCGCGCGGACGCGGCCCGGCTCATTCGCGAAATCGAGGCCAGAACTATCGAAGAAGCAGAACGCAAATCTCGCGAGATCGTCACCAAGGCTATTCAGCGAGTGGCAGCGGATCAGGTGGCAGAGGCCACTGTTTCCACGGTGGAGCTTCCCAGTGACGAGATGAAGGGTCGCATCATCGGTCGCGGCGGACGCAACATCCGGGCGATCGAGAATATTACCGGTGTAGACCTGATCATCGACGACACGCCCGAAGCGGTCATCCTGTCCAGCTTTGATCCGGTGCGCCGTGAAGTTGCGCGGATTGCGCTGAGTCGGCTCATTCTGGATGGGCGCATCCACCCGGCGCGCATTGAGCGTATGGTGGAAAAGGCCAGAGAGGAGGTGGAGGTCACCATTCGAGAGGAAGGCGAACGGGCTGCGCTTGATCTGGGGGTGCATGGGCTGCATCCTGAGATCATCAAGATGCTGGGGCGTTTGCGCTATCGCACCAGCTATGGCCAAAACGTGTTGCAGCACTCTGTTGAGGTGGCGCAGTTGGCGGCCATTATGGCGGGCGAACTGGGGGCTGACGTAGAGTTGGCCAAGCGGTCCGGTCTGCTACATGACATCGGCAAGGCGGTGGACCATGAGGTGGATGGACCACACGCGACTATCGGCGCAGAATTCGCCAAGCGGTTCGGTATCTCGGATCCGGTTGTGAACGCGATTGCTTCGCATCATGCGGAAACGGACCAATTAACGCTCGAGGCCGTGCTGGTTCAGGCAGCGGACGCTATTTCGGCATCTCGGCCCGGTGCGCGGCGCGAGTCGGTCGAGAACTATATCCGGCGCATCAAGGCACTCGAGCAGGTGGCGAACTCGTTCGAAGGAGTGGATACCTCGTTTGCCATTCAGGCGGGACGCGAAGTGCGTATCATTGTCAAGCCCGACCAGATCGACGACCTGGCTACGATTCACCTATCGCGAGACATTGCCAAAAAGGTGGAGGAGAGCCTGGAATACCCGGGCCAGATCAAGGTAACGGTTATCCGCGAAACGCGCGCTGTAGAATATGCCAAGTAACAACCAGACATCATACTCAAGCGGTACTCGCGACCAAGACGGTTCGTAGAGCGAGTAGACGGCAAGGGGGGGGGCCGTGACGTGCAACCGCTTCATGCTTGCGCCAAAGGAGGCACGCATTCATGGAGGTCCTCAAAGTCTCCGCACGCTCACGTTCGACCGCTGTTGCAGGTGCCATTGCTGGGGTAATACGCGAGAAAGGTAGGGCAGAGATCCAGGCTATTGGAGCGGGCGCGGTGAATCAGGCTTGCAAGGCCATCGCCATCGCCCGCGACTACCTGGCTCTGGATGGCATTGACGTGGTCTGCATTCCATATTTCACCGATATCAAGATTGCCGATGAGGAAAGGACCGCGCTCAGGCTAACTGTTGAACCTAGATGATTAGATGACGAATACGATCGATCTGCATGTGCATACGACCGCCTCCGACGGGCTATATACGCCTGCCGATGTGGTAGCCCTGGCGCGTGAGGTGAAATTGCGAGTGATTGCAATTTCCGATCACGATACGGTGGAGGGTATAGCGGAGGCGGTCGAAGCAGCTCGGGGAACCGAGCTGGAGGTTATACCAGCCATCAAGATCAGCACCGAGCTGGATGGCACAGAGTATCATATTCTGGGGTACTACCTGGACTATACCCGGCCCGATCTGGCGGCGGAACTGGCCGACTCGTGCGCGGCGCGGCTAGAGCGCGGCAAAAAGATGCTTGCGCGGTTGCGCGAGTTGGGCATGCCGCTGTCGTGGGACCGTGTGCTGGAGCTGGCCGGTGACGGGGCGCTGGGGCGGCCTCACATTGCGCGGGCCTTGGAAGAGGCGGGCTATGTCGAATCGTCTCAGGAAGCCTTTGACCGGTATCTGGGCTATGATAAGCCTGCCTATGTTTCGCGGGTCAAGATGACGCCGTATCAGGCCATCGAGATGATTCGCGGGGCAGGGGGGGTAGCCGTGTTGGCGCACCCGTGGGGGTTGCCTCCTATTATCCCTGAGCTGGTTGCCGGAGGATTGCAGGGGCTAGAGGTGTACTATCCCAAATATGGCCCCGAAGTGATTGGCTATCTGTGCCAGTGGGTGCGCCGGTATGGGCTGGTGAGCACGGGCGGCAGCGATTTTCATGGGCTGGCGCTCCTGCCTGATAACCCGCTGGGTGGCGTGCATGTGCCCGAAAGTTGTGTCGAGAAGCTGCGCCAGCAGAGAGACCAGGGCCAAGCGCACGCTTGACCCTGATTACCGGCTGATGGCGGGCCGTATGCCGCTACTCGGCTGCGGGGGCGACAGGTTTGTCCCCGGCCTGATCCTGGGGCTTGTTTCGGCGGCGTGGCCGCCGACGCTTTTTCTTGTTGCTTGTGGACGCGTCGTCTTGAGACGGCGCGTTTTTCTGTTCTCCGCCTGGCGCGGATGTTTGCCTGGGCTGATCGGAGGGGCCTTCCGCTTTGCGGCGGGAGCGCCGCCTGCGAGAGAAACGCTTGCGCCCGCTCTGCTGGTCTTGCTCGTCGCCGTCCTGGTCGGCATCCTCTGGCGTCTCCTCGCTGACCTGCACCGGGGGTTCGGCGGCAGGCCGGGGGCGGCGCGAGCGGGAGCGCGACCGGTTCGGCTGGGCCTCGTCCTCGTCCTCATCCAGGTAATCAAACGTGTCAAAGGAGAGCGCGCTACTGCCGGTCAAACGGTCGAGTGCCTCCCGTTGCGCTTCGTTCAGCCCGGCGTGGCGCACGGGTTGGATGGGTTCCTCGCCAGATAGCTGCTCGGCGGTCAATTCCATCGAAGAGCCATCATCCAGCAGGATGCTGACCGTCTCGGTGAGTACGCTGACTTTGATGACTTTGCCCATGCCATAGGGGGTGTCGATTCGTTCGCCCAGTTTGGGGAACTTGCCTTTGACCTGCTGGTAAAAGTCGTTTTCATAGCCCAGGCAGCAGAGCAGACGCCCGCACAGGCCCGATATTTCCATTGGGCTGAGGGGGAGTTCTTGCTGCTTGGCCATGCGGATGGATACGGGGGCAAACTCGGTCAGCCATGTGCTGCAACAGAGCATTCTGCCGCACTTGCCTATGCCGCCACACATCTTGGCCTCGTCGCGCACGCCGATCTGGCGCAGTTCGATGCGCGTCTTAAAGATGCGCGCCAGTTCTCGCACCAATTCGCGGAAATCTACGCGCTGTTCGGAAGTGAAAAAGAAGGTCAGCCGGGAACCATCATAGTTGTACTCTGCGCCCGTCACTTTCATGGGCAGGTTAAACCGCGCCACCTGCTCTTTGCAGGTATTGATAGCATCAGCTTCCTGGCTCTGAAAACGCTGCGCATCCAGCAAATCCGTCGTTGTAGCTCGCCGCAGGATGGGCTTGAGTTGGCCGACTATTTCGCTCTCGTCTACTTCGCGGAGGGGCATGACGATCTGGCCCATCTCAATCCCGCGCGCGGTCTCGACGATCACAAAGTCGTTGATTTGCAGGTCTTGCACGTCACCGGGAGCAAAGAAATAGGTCTTGCCTGTTCCACGGAATTTTACGCCACAAACTATCGGCATGGATGCCGTCCTCTCTCCGTTATCATGGGAATAATGTATCGAGCGGCTAATGCCAGCCCAAAAATAGAACCTCCAGGCTCAACCTGGGGTTGACGTTCTCGGTCAATTGCTGCAACGTATCCTGAACCCCGCCCAACGCCTGTTCGGCCTGGGTCCAATTGTAACGCGACGCTTGTTCGCGCAGGGCATCCATATAGTCCACGTTCACCACCAGTTCCTCGCATTCCAGCCCGACGAACATGACATCTCGCCACCAGGTTTGCCACAGCCGCAGAACCTCGGTCAGGTCTTCGCGCTTGCTCAGGTTTTCGGCTGCTTCCAGGCGGCCTGCGGTGCTTTGCCGTAGCAAATCGCGCAGGGTCTCCAGGTCTTGCCGCCGCTGTTCCATGATGGCCGCGTCTTTCGCGGCCAGAATGGCCCACCCGATGCGGCCCGCTGATAGCCGGGCCAGCACTCGGGCGGATTCGGCCTGCACGGACCAGCGTTCGGTCAGAGCTTGCTCGATCTGCTCGGTGGGCACGGCCCGCAGGGGTAACACCTGGCAACGGGAAACAATCGTCGGCAGCAGCGAACTGCTATCTGTGGCGATGAGGATGAGGATTACCCGGGCTGGTGGCTCTTCCAGGGTTTTCAGCATGGCGTTGGCCGCCTGGGCTGTGGCTGTCTGGAAATCTGTAATGATACAGACCCGCCATCGCCCTTCGTAGGGGGATAGACTCAGTTCGCGCTGCAAGTCGCGCATCTGGTCTATCTTGAGGTGTCCATCCTCTGGCTCTACGATGACCAGGTCAGGATGGGTGGCGCGCGCGACCTTGGTGCAGGATTTGCAGCTCCCGCAAGGCGGCGCGTCGCCCGTGCAGTTCAGGGCGGCGGCCAGTTCAATCGCCAGCGATGTTTTGCCTACGTTTGCGGGGCCGGTGATCAGATAGGCGTGAGCGACGCGCTCGTTCTGGATGGCGCGCTGTAGCAGGTCGACGGCCCAATTGTGTCCGATGATACGCCACATAGATGCACTCTGCTTGTATGGCTTGCTAGTTGCGTTACAATACATATTATTCTACCATGAGTCTTGGACGCGCACAAAGTACCCGTAACGATGGGGGAACAGCCGGGGTGTTGGCCTGGGAGCGCGGCCATCTCTGGCGGCTACGGGGCGCCAGGCGCGTGGATACGAATATAGGAGCGAGATGTTGAAAAACCTTCAGGTGGATGAGGCCAAGGTAAGCGAGATAGCGGAGCGAGTGGGCAAGCTGCTCGTGCAAAAGGGGTGGACGTTGGCGACTGCCGAGTCTTGCACGGGCGGGCTGATCGGTCACTGCGTCACCAACATTTCGGGAAGCTCGGAGTTTTATCTTGGCAGCGTGATCAGCTATGCCAACGCGGTAAAAGAGCAACTGTTGGGCATACCGCCGACCCTGCTGAAGGAGCAGGGGGCGGTGAATCATCAGGTGGCGCTCGGCATGGCGAAGGGAGTGCGCGAGCTGTTGCACACCGACGTGGGTATTGGCGTGACGGGCATTGCTGGCCCCACGGGGGGCACCCCGGAAAAGCCGGTGGGGACGGTGTTCATTGCCATCTCTACCCCCGAAGGGGAAGAGGCGCACCATTACGTGTGGTCCAAGGATCGGGTGGGGAACAAATACCTTTCGGCTCAGGCGGCGCTGACGCTGTTGGAGGACCGGCTAAGGCGTTAGGCTTGCGGATGGGCCTGCTGTCGCTGGCGTTGCGCTTCAAAGAGGAATATCGCCGTCGCAACGGCGGCGTTGAGCGATTCGGCTGCTCCTTGCATGGGGAGGCGGGCTACCAGTTGGGTGGCTTCCCATGCCTCCGGGCTGGCCCCTTCGGCTTCGCCGCCCACGATGAGCGCGGTAGGTGGCCGCCAGTCCACGTCCCATAGGGTGACCGGGCCTTCGGCGTCTGCCAGCACGCGCTGTTTGTCCGCGATGAGGGGGATGATGTCGGCCCATTCCATCGCGGGCAAGAGGGATAGGTCCAGGTGTGCGCCCATCCCGGCGCGCACTACTTTGGGCGCGTAGGGGTCTACGCTGCCTTTGGAGAGCAACACCGCCTGCACGCCGGTGGCCTGGGCAGTGCGGAGGATCGTGCCCAGATTGCCGGGGTCGCGGATACCATCCAGCACCAGCAGCAGGTCGGCCTGCCGGGCCAGGGCGGGGGAGGGGTCTGACATAGGCACGACAGCCAGGATGCCCTGGGGCGTGACCGTGTCCGAGATGGTGTCCATAACGGCGGGGGCCACGATCCAGGTGGGGGTGTTGGTCTGGTCGAGTTGAGCGACCAGCTCTGCGCCGCGTGGGTCGTGGGTGAATGCTTCCGTACAAAAGACAAAAGCGGGCTGAATACCGCGTTGCAGTGCGTGGGCTACGAGGCGCAACCCCTCCAAATAATACTGCTTTTCCCGGTATCGAACCCGCTTTTTTTCCAGAGACCGCACATATTTAATATGCGCGTTGTCGGGACTGGCGATATTCCCGATGATTGTCACAACCGCCCGTATCCGCTGTTACTCAGGCCGGGCTTCCTGGGCCACTTTGACGATTTGGGCAAAGGCGGTGGGGTCAGCGATGGCCATATCGGCCAGCATTTTGCGGTTGATATCCACGCCCGCCAGGCGCAAGCCTTCCATCAAGCGGCTATAGCTGATGCCGTTTTCCCGTGCCCCGGCATTGATGCGCGTAATCCACAGCCGTCGCATATCCCGCTTGCGGTTGCGGCGGTCACGTGTGGCATAGCTCAACGAAGCCAGCATGGCCTCGTTAGCGCGGCGGAACAGCGTGCTTTTGCTTCCTCGCTGTCCCTTGGTAATCTTTAATACTTTCTTATGGCGTTTTCGGGCTGCAACGCCTCTTTTAACTCTTGGCACTTGAGGTTCCTCTCTTAGCTGGTTTCAGGCGAGGCCCGATTTGGGCCACCTGGTGTAGATTAGCCCTTGTACTTCTGGATGTAGGGCAGCAGGCGCTTGACGCGCTTGATTTCCCCAGAAGTTTCCACTTCAAGCATTCTCCAGGCACTACGCTTGACGCGCTTGGCGTGTTTACGACGCAGGTGACTTCTCTCACCTTTAGTACGCACCAGCTTGCCCGAACCGGTTAGCTTGAAGCGCTTAGCGGTGGCCTTATGGGTCTTTAATTTAGGCACTTTTGAATCCCCCAACTAGAATATATAACCGTTACTCTTGTGGTGTCTTGTTGCCACCTGGGGCAAGGACCATTAGCATGGTATTGCCCTCCATCATGGGGCGTTGCTCTACCACGGCAACATCACTCATTTGCTCGGCGATTCGGTCGAGCAACTCTCTGGCTATCTCTTGATGAGTGATTTCCCGCCCACGGAAACGAACTCGCAC
>JAAYXX010000383.1 GCA_012515695.1 Chloroflexota bacterium | reverse complement strand
GGACCGCCGGCTTCCAGCCGGCATCAAGCCGCCAAGGATGGCAGCGGTCCAATGGGAGAACCCTCACCTGGAGAACCCTCACCCCCGGCTGTACTCAGCCGCACCCGCTCCCAAAGGGAGAGGGTGCAGATATGCCGGGCTGAACGCCCTCGCCCCCTGGGAGAGGGAGAGGGGAGAGGCGGACAGCAAGTTACAAACTGCGCGCCCTTACCCAAGGGGCGAGGAACGGGTGTTTGCTGCAAAAAAAAGAGGGGCCGAAAATCGGCCCCTCCAGGGGATGCTAATGCAGGTGGCAATCAACCGTTTCGCTAAGGGGCCACCGTCCAGACGCAATCCTGCTTTACCCGCACCCAATACCCTTTGCCCGGCTCCATCTGGGCAAGGCCATTCAGGGCAGAGTTAGCGGCGACGGCGCCACTAGTAGCGGCGTCAGCAGTAGCGGCGGCGCCGGTAGCGGCGGCGCCGGTAGCGGCGGCGAGGGCAGCGTCATAGCTTTGCCACGGGTCTGTCGAGTCGAGCGTATAGACCAGATCATAGGCTCCGGCAATGCTGGAAAACGCATCCTGGACGGACCGTGGCGTCAGGCTGGGATAGCCCACCAGGTTCCACCCTTTGTAGAGGGGAATGGACACCGCCGAGGGAGCCGCCCCCTCGATGGGCAACGTGGTGTCTTTTTCCACGTGGATCCATAGCCCCATCTTTTCATCAATCGCGTTCAACGTCTGCAAGGCAGGCGCAGCCATCGGGTTATACCGCCTCCAAGGATTGGCCCCATTCGAGGCATCGTATGTATAGACCGAATCGTAAACGCCAGCAACCGGCGCCAGGATATCCGTAATATTGGCGTTCTCTGGCAGCAGCGGGGACGAAATCAAGTTCCAGCCCTTGTGCAAAGAGAGCGTGTATTCCTTACTCGTCGGCAACAGAGGCGCAATCTTGACGGCCACGTCGGTGGTCAGCCCATCAACCCGCAAGCCCAGCCGCCCGTTGCTACCCACTTCCCGCGTATCCGTGCGAGTCACCGCGCCCTGCGTGGTATCCCACCATTCCACGGTGTACGTGCCGGGGGGCAATCCCTGCACCGTGAGGTCGCCGCTGGCGGGAGTGATCTGCGCACCGTCCACCACGCTCTTCCAGGTGTGGCTGGCGTTGTCAATCCACAGCAGCGCCCTCCCCGCCAGCGCGTCGCGCACCCCCCACGCCCGCAAATTGCCGCCCACATTCGCCATGAGCACCTGGTCCGCCCCGCGAAGGTCCGTGCCGATGCACGCATAATTGCCGTTCGCCAGCGGCTCCCCCTGCATAAATCGCTCATAAGCGGCAAACATCCCTTCCAGGTTGTGTTCCGGGCTGGGGAACTGGCCGATGATTTTCATCACAAACAGCCGAGGATACCACTCGCCGTCACAGAGGTATCCCAGCGAACCCACGTGCGCCCACAGCTTTTTGTGGTAGTAAGTTCCCGTTGGGTCGCGGGCAATATCCGGGTGTTGAGGTTCGGTGTTGTATTGTGCCACGCCCCCTTCGCCCCGCACGATGGGCTTGTTGTAGTTGAACCCTACCCGGTACTCGTTGAACCGCACCCACGCCTCGCGCACATACGCCGCCGAATCCTGCCAGGTGAGGCTGATCACCTCCGGGTTGTTGCTGTTCGTGTTGGCATACCAGTGCTTGTCTGCATAGTCAATGAGGTGCCCGCGCCCGGGGTCACAGAAGAACGAGTCTGCGAAATATC
>JAAYXX010000382.1 GCA_012515695.1 Chloroflexota bacterium | reverse complement strand
TCTTCTCCCACCCGATGATGGACGGCAACCTATCTCTATCCAGCCCGAAAGCCGATGTGCGTCGGTTCTGGATAGAGCACGGCAAAAGGTGCCGCGAGATAGCTCTCGAGTTTGCCAAGCGAATCGGGCAACCGTGCGTGACCAACTACTGGATGCCAGATGGCACCAAGGATACCTGCGCGGATACGGTCGCTCCCAGAGAGCGCATGACGCAGTCTCTGGACGCGATATTCGCTGACGACATTGACGACTCCCTGGCCCCCTGCGCCGTTGAGAGCAAGCTGTTCGGCGTGGGCGTGGAGAGCTATACGGTGGCCTCGCACGAGTACGCCCTTGGTTACGCGATCTCGCGCGGCAAGCTGTATTGCCTTGACGCCGGGCACTTTCACCCGACAGAGGTCATTAGCGCCAAGATCACCGCAGTGCTGAGTTTCCTCGACAAGGTGCTGCTGCACGTATCGCGTGGCGTGCGTTGGGATAGCGACCATGTGATCACCTGGGACGATGAACTGCAAAAGATTATGAACGAGATCGTCTGGAACGGCCTGACCGATCGGGTGTACATCGGCCTCGACTATTTCGACGCGTCTATCAACAGAATCGCGTGCTGGGCGATAGGTATGCGTAATGCCCGCAAGGCGCTGCTCTACGCCCATCTCGCGCCGTCCAAGGCGATACGCGCAGCCGAAGCAGCAGGCGACGACACCCTGCGGTTCGCCATGATGGAAGACGCCAAGACGCTCCCGTTCTCTGCCGTGTGGGAATACTACTGCGAGCAGAGCGGCGTGCCCAAGGATGGCGAATGGATTGGCATAGTCAAAGACTATGAAAAAACGGTATTGGCAAACAGATAACTGACCTAAGAGAGGCACAGGGAACGCTCCACACTGGCGTTCCCTGTGCCTTTGTCCAGCCGTTGCCGGGCGCGTATGGCGGGCGCTCAATGGAGTACTGGGCAATCGCAGAGGGATGATGCGACATGACAACCTTGTTGTTCTACACGCCGGAACATGATGAAAGCGGCGAGCAGGGATTCGGCTGCGCGTCACTGGGCTTCACTAGCTCCGAAGGCTGGGTCGACCCACTGGCCACCGCCAGAACCGCGTTCGCGTATGATATCGAGGGGATACTGCTCAACGGCAACCTTGATCACGTCGGGGCCAGGATAGACAACGTGACGGGCGACGTCAAAGGCGGCATAGTCCTTTTCGGCAACTGCGGGCGCGAAGAGACACTGCTCGACAAGCTCGCCGAAAGGTTCCCCGGCAAGCCGTTCGCCGGCAGGAGTTCGGTGATCGGAGACGATGGCAGAAAAGGGCGGCTGCTCCCCGCCAATGGTGAGGTGTCCCTGCTGCTTATCACCGATGATAGATTCGAGCTTGCCACGCAGTTTGAGAACGTCCATCAAGAGATCGTCGCCGAGGCGGACGTGTGCGGCAGCGAACCCCGCTATATCCGCGATGTCGTGTTGCAGGATGGGACCAGGCTCAGCCTGCATGAACTAATGTCCCAGATCGCCGCCGAAAAAGGGGTTACCACGGGCCTGACGGAACGAATCACGATCAGCGCGTCGGATGGCCGCAATATCCACCTGGTCCCCGATGGGAAATGCTATTTCTGCGGCGCGAATCTGCCCCAAGACCGCCATATCCTGGTGCGCTATACGGACAAGCAGAACGTATATGCCAGGATGCGCGCGTTCTATGCGGACACCGACGCGATCATCTTTGGCTGTGCCGGGCTCAAGTCAATGCTCGACGATAACCAGTTCTTGACCGGCAGCGGGAGCATCGGGTTGTTCATGCACGGCGAAGTCGCTGTCATTAGCGGCAAGGCGCAGTTCGCGAACCTGACGCTATCCAAACTCAAGCTGATAAAAAAATAGCCAGTCCGCGAGGGACTGGCCGCACCATCACCCTGGCGTCTGGGGTCACTGCTTTACCCTGACGCCGAACCTGTCATGATCTGGCGGAGACACACTACAGCCTCATCAAAATCCAACGCCTGCCCAAAACGCGTCAGGTCCCGGATGTGCCACTCATGCTCAACCTCAGAGCGGTCATTGATACATTGCCGCACCAGCACGTTGCGGAAGCCATAGTTCTGCGCGTCAACCACGCTTGCCCTCACACACGCGCTTGTGACACAGCCCGTAATAAATAACGTATCCACATCCAGCGATTTCAGGTGGTGAAAGAGATCGGTGTTGAAAAAAGCCGAAGTGCCTGTCTTGTAGATGACCCTGTCCTCTACTTTGGGTGTGATGCGCTCATCTATCTTGGATGCTCGATAGACCTCCGCCAGCCTGGCCTTTTCTCCCTCGTCCATGTCGCAATCATACCAGAGGGCATAGGGACGTGGCGAGGTGGTATAAACTACCGGCACCCCCAGAGGGCGAGCTACTTCCAGGAGCCTGGCTATCCAATCCACCGCCTCGCTGATCCGCAACGATCCCCCGGCATACTGGGGATCCGTCCAGCCATAGGCCATGTCAATGATCAGGATGGCGGGCTTGATGCCGAAATCTTTCTGACCCCAGGCCAGCTTTCGCGAACTGAAATAGTCCAATACGTCTCTGTGCATGGCATCGTAATCGTAGGCCATCTTTATGCCCTCCCACTCTACGGTTGTCTGTATAGCCGATTCTGGCATCCTGTCGCATACTTGTGAGCGGAATCAGGCTCGATCCCGCTCACAACGGCGCGCCCCATCAGCCCAGCCAGATGGGAGATGACCACGCCGATTCACGATCCTGCTGCACAACCCGCACATAGTAGCTGTTCGGCCTGCTGGCGTCATAGGCCGCATCCTCCCACACCACCTCACAATCCCATTCGCCGTGGCATGGCTGGGTGTAGACAATGCGCCCGTTCTTCACAATACGGATGTGGTCCAACCCGTTGCTGCCCACACATTGCACGGTGAGCATAGGACGCCTCCCCTCCGACAGCGGCGCTACTTCCTGCCCCATCCAGGCCCCGTTGAGCCGCACATCGAGCAGGATGGGCGCGCCCGTCGTGGCATAGCAGCGTCTCGCATAGAGCGCGTCATAGATCGCCTCCCGCGTCAGTTCGGAGGCAAATACGGCGGCCCTGCCACTGCCGCAATAGTGAAACTGATGATGGTGCTTGACCAGCGGGCTTTGGGCGTTGCCGGGGTGCCCATCGTGACCATCGGCGGAGGCAACCAGGCCAAAACGCAGGCCCCGCCGGATGGCATCCTGAACATTCATCGCCCGGAAGCGATCCGAGACACCACGCGGGAAATCGCCATAGTACTCACTCGATCCCCACACAGAATAGACCTCCACCAGCCGATCGTGCTCGCTCCAGTATTCAAGCGTAAACGGATGCGACGCCGCCGAGGGATGATGCGGCACCGAGATAAACGGCACGCCTGTCGCTTCCAGCGCAGCCCATAGCTCGGCTGGGGTGGTGGAGAGCTTGGGGTCTTTGGTGGGGCCGCCCCAGGAACGGTTGGCGTTCACCACAGTGCCCCCCGGCCCCCGGAAATAGATGTTGCGGTGGCCGTAGAGCAGACTCGTGTGCTCAAAGGCAGGCAGACACACAAAACGCCCGTCCTCGTTGTAGGTGTCGGCCAACTGGAAATACTCGTCAATCCCGGCAGGGCCAATCTGCCATTCGTGGTCAGTCAGGGAGTAAAAGTCCAGCCCGCCAGGGCCGAGGGCGTAGCGATAGTTATCCTCGCGAGAGCCGATGCCGCAGCCGTCGTTGTCGCAGCGATCCAACACCTGCCCCGAATGCGTATGGATGTCGCCAAAATAGACATTATACTCGCCGACGCGGGGATGGCGCTGTGTGAGCAGGTCGAGCAGCCGGTAAATGTCCGCATGCTCTAGCAGCGCAGACGCCACATCCAACTGCAACCATCGGGTGGAGGGGACGGCGCTGCGCGCCTCGACGCGGATCTCGGCGGGGCTGCCCGGCTCGATCCATTCACTGGGAACGATCAAAAAAGCGGGGCCAAAGGTGGCAAAGGCATCATTCTGGATAAGCGAACTGAGCGTCAGGCCGCCGAAAGGCTCCGCTGCCTCCAGGCGATTGGCCGCAAAGGCCAGCTTGCACTCGCCCGCCTCCCACACCTGCGAATGGTTGACCACGCGCACCGAGACAGCGAGGCGATCATTGACATAGATGTCCCACTGGCCGCTGGGCTGCGGCAGAGGCGACCCATTGCCAAAGCCGAGGGAAAGGGCAAAGGCAACGTGGCCGCGTTGCGTGCCGGGCACGGGGGCTGTCCGCCAGCGCATGCCCTTGCTTGCCGTCAGCGGCAACAGCCACTCGCCCAGTTCATACCTCTCCATAAAGCCCGAGATACGCTCCCCGCCACAGCGTGCATCGCCAGCGTCAATCATCTCGGCGAACCCATACACCGGCGTGGCATCAATGCGCTCGGCAATGTACGCCTGGATCTCGGGCAGGATCACCCGCCGTCTCTCAGGTCCGAAAAATGGATGCAACATAAGACCCCTCCGTGATGTTGGTAGCACGCCACGCGCCCTCGAAACAAGGCCCTCTGCTTCGAGGGCATGACGTGTGTTTTCTAGAATGTTCAGACACGGCAGGTAGAGACTGTACCATAGATGCCAACTGCCATCAAGCAAGAAACCATCGTTTCCCGATTCTGCAATCTGGCCCGCAGGGTTAATGATGATAGGCGGACGCCGCGCGGCGTTGTGGTTCGCGCACAAACGTCTATAATATCGCTAGGCTGATCGCGCAATGATCAAGTATTCAGGGTCGTCTATGTAAATCTCGGCCTGCAATCAGTCGAGATCGCCAGCACCAGATAACCGTCCTGTTACCGCGTATTGCTTTGCCCGACAGGTACATAGAACAACAAGGGAGGATGCCATGCGTTACAGACGCCTGGGACGCACCAATCTCCAAGTTTCGGAACTGGGCTACGGCGCCGCACGGGGCGCCAGCGAGAATCCGCAACAGTTCATCGCCACCGTACACGCCGCCATCGAGGCCGGGGTCAATTTCATTGATACGGCCACCGGCTATGACGGCGGAGATAGCGAGCGGGTCCTGGGACAGGCCCTGCAAGGGCACGATGACGTACTGGTAGAGACCAAGTATTGCCCCTATGACAGCTACCTGCCCGACGCCACCTACGTGGGCACACCACAAGCCCTGATCGCCTCGGCGGAAGAGAGCCTGCGCCGCCTACGCCGCGATCACCTGGACGTTCTGCTGGGACATGGGATGCGTTCGGTAGAGACGCTAGACCGTTTCATGAACGACGGCTGCTACGAGGCGATGCTCAAGCTGCGCGAACAGGGCAAGGTCCGCTACATCGGCATCAGCGAACTCTCCGAAGCCGATGGAACCCACCAGGTCTTGCAGCGAGCCGTGCCTAGCGGTGCCTTTGACGTTGTGATGCTGACCGTCAACTTTTTGCTGCAAACGGCGGTAGAGACGGTGCTGCCCCTTTGCCGTCAGCACGACGTGGGCACGGTGGTGATGATGCCACTCAACCAGGCTTCCAAGACCTCGGGGCTGGTGAGCGTGCCTGCAGCCCTGGAATGCGTGCGCCGCCATATCGCCTACGGGAACCTGCCCGCCGAGTCCCCCTACACGGACCCCGACTTGTTTGATTTTCTGCAACCCTACTCCATCCCTGAGGCCGGGCTGCGTTACGTGCTCGCCCAAGACGTGAGCACATGTTGCGCGGGCGTTCGCTCTCCTGAACGCCTGCAAGAGAACCTGCGCGCCATCGACCCGCCGTACCTGGATGCAGCCAGGATGGCGCGGCTGCAAGAACTCTTTGGCCGCATCCAGTGGCAGGTACGCTAAACCGAGCCGCTACCAATATGGGCGTTGTCGCTATTCTAGTTGCTGCACAAAGGAGAGTGCTCCATGAAAATCCTTCAAGTGACCGCTCCGCGCGAATTCCAGATTCTCGATGTGCCCACGCCCAAGCCTGGGCCGGGTGAAGTGCTATTACGCATCCTGGGGGTCACGACCTGCCCGCAGTGGGACCTGCACCTGCGCCACAACGAGCCGATGTTCGTCGGGCACCAGTTCAAATACCCCTATACGATGGGACAGCCAGGCCACGAGGCCACAGGCGTAATCGAGGAGGTGGGGCCTGGTGTGACCGACCTAAAGCCCGGCGATCGGGTTAGCGCCTGGCGTGACGTAGGCCATCACGTGCCCGGTTGCTATGCCCAGTTTGTAGTACACAAGGTCGAAAACGTCATCCGCGTGCCAGACCACCTGCCAGTGGAGGCCACCGCCCCGGTCGAGCTATCCATGTGTGTGGGCACTGTCTTTCGCATGTTGCGCGATATGGATGTACTGCGAGGGCGCACGGTAGGCATCAACGGGCTAGGCCCGGCTGGTCTGGTGGCCCTACAGATGGCCAAGGCCGAGGGGGCGCGGGAGGTATTCGGCTTTGATCTCCTGCCCGAGCGCCGAGCGTTGGCCGAGCAACTGGGCGCTACGGCAACCTTTGACCCCAGAACCGACCTGTCCGCCGAGTTCCCCGCTCGCCCGCAGGCTCCCCGCCTGGAAACAGCCGTGGATTGCGTGGGCCTCAAGGCCACCGTCGAGTTCCTGATGGACCGCACATCCGACGTGGTGGCCCTCTTTGGCGTGCAGCGCGAGGATTATACCTTTGCCGTGCGCCACTACAGTCTGCGCCTGTGTGGGTACAAGGGGCATTTCCGCGAGTCGGCCGAATATGCCGTCGGCCTGATCGCTGCGGACAAGCTCAACCTGGCGCCATTGGTCAGCTATAACCTGCCGCTGGAGCGCTATGGGGAAGGCATCGAGTTATTAGAGGCACGCAAGGCCCTCAAAATCTGCTACCGCCCCTGGGAATCCTGACGACTGGGGCATGGGGCGACAGGCCGGCCTCGTGTTCTGCCCACGCCCCATGCCCTGTAGTATACCAACGCCTCGGAGTCATTGGTGAATCGGAGAGCTTGGCCCCTCACGCGGCCAGCGCCTGGGCATAAAGCTGCGGCCAGGTATGGTCACGATCCGGCTTATCGTGGAGGCAAAAATGAGCGGATCCTACACCAAGAGCCAGTTGCCCCCCGACTGGACTAACAAGCGCAGTCGCATCTATTGGTATGATCAATACGCTCTGAACGAGCAGGAGACAGCGTTCGCCCAATATGATCCCGAGCGCATTGTCCACGAACTCGTGTCTACCGGTGCGGATATCGTCGCGGTCTATGCAGCCAACCAGTTTGGCATCGCCTACTATCCGAGCCATATTCTACCACAGCATCCTGGGTTGAAGGGGCGCGATTATTTCGGCGAGGTCAGTTCGCGCCTGCAAAGCCAGGGTGTCAAGGTGATCGCCTACGTCAACTGGCTCAATTCCACCCATGCCGAGTGGAATCTGGTACCTTTGGGCAAGAGCCAGGAGGAATGCACCCGCGAGAAGCCACTCGTTTCGTGGGCAGATCCCAGCCAGCCCAACGGGCGTGTGCAGAACCTCGCAGGCGGTGCGTGGGAGTTTCCTTGCCCTCTTTCTCCTCGCGCGCAACAGATGACCCAGGTCGCCGAGGAGATCGTAACGCGATACCATCCGGACGCCTTTCACATGGACATGTTCCACGGCGTAGGCATCTGCCTCTGTGAGCGTTGCCGAAAGGCCCTGGAAGGCATTTTCGGCACCCAAGAGATCACTGCCGAGCTTATCAACGACCATTGGGCAGAGTATATCTCCTGGCGCACAGCAGTCAGCGCCGACGTGGTGGCGGGGGTGTCCGCCGTTCTCAGAAAGCACGGGGTCATCGCTGCGCATAACGCCGGCGTACCGCTTCTTCCCGTCTCATATGGCTTTAGCGAGGCCTGGTTGCCATCACTCGACGTCTTTCTCTCGGAAGCCTTTGACGCCTTTTTGGCCCATCCCACGGACCTGAATACTACCAGCGTCATCGTCCGCCTGCAGCACGCTGTGGGCAAGCCCGCATGGATTCTACGCACGTCTGCTCAGATTCACTATGCCCATTGGCCCATCTCGGAGACCCAATGGCGCATCTATGCTGCCGCCTGCAAAGCAAATGGGTGCAAAGCCTTTGGTCCTTGTGGAATAGGAGCCTACCCCGACACGACCAGTTCTGCACAGATGCTCAGCAGGGTGAAACAAGCCTTCGACTTTTACATGGAGGACGCCGACCTGGACGAGGGAGCTACGTCAGCGGCTGCAATCGCCCTGGCCTTCTCCTGGGACACCCGCAAGCACTTTGATGAGCATCCCGCGTCGGGCACAGTGGATTGGGCGGAAGACTTCATGGGGTGGGCGCGCCTGCTGATCGAGGAGCATCTGCCCTATGACATTGTAATCGCCGATACAGCCACCGCAGCCGACCTTGCGAAATACACCTTGATCATCCTGCCTGATCTGGCTAACCTTAGCGACTCGGCGTGTGCCGCACTGCGGGAGTATGTCAGCAAGGGAGGACGCATCCTGGCTACGGGTAGCACATCATTGCGCGATGAGAAGGGCAAGACGCGCGCCGAGTTCGCTCTCGCCGAGGTCCTCGGTATCGCCAATCAAGGCTCCGTGAAAGGCCACTTTGCTGTCCAACTGCCGATCGGGCTTGCGCCAGCCTCAGGCACCCTACAGCATGTGCAATCAAACGGAGTCATCCGTTCACTCTGTGCCCATGTAGACCCGGCCGGTTCTGTGGGCGGAGTCAAGGACCCAATGCCCATCGGGATAAGCGATTGGCCCGTCTGGATGGAACACCAGTATGCCTGCGGCCAGGCTGTCTATGTTGCCTTTGACATAGGTCGCTTCTATGAATTGCACGGCGACGAACACATAGGGGGCTGGATGTCCGAGATTGTGGACGGGATTCTTCCCTTCCGGCAGATCGTGGTCAAGGCTCCGCGCACTGTCGAGACCACTCTTTGGCAACAAGAGCGTCCCCGACGAACGATCATCCATCTGGCCAACCGCACCGTACCCTGGACATTGCCCACGGACAGTCGCCAGCCAACGGAAATCATCCCCTTGCGCGATATTCAGCTTTCCCTGGAATGCGAATGGCGCAACCCCAGGGTAAGCTGCCGTGGGGCACAGGTCTCTGCCCGGATGGATGGACATCAGCTCACCGTGTCAGTGGCGGAACTGGGAGCTTATGCCGCTATCCTCGTGGAGCCTGAAAGCGATTAGAACGTTATGCATGCTAGCTCGTAAAGGCAACGAAACGGCGCACAATATACGGAGGCGCAGCCAGGCTGCGCCTCCGTCATGCGATTATCATCGCGCGCTGACCAATGAAACCGAGCCGCTCGAAAACGAGCCGCTCAGGTGCGCGCACAGGTTTACAGAACCAACTGGTCCGCTGGACGATAGCTACTTTCCAGTGGGCGCCAGGGCTGACCACATAGTTCACTCATGACCGCCCACTCTCCTGCAGTAAGGTTACCGGCATGGTGGTAGACAAATCGCTGTAGCCCGGCAGCTTCTGCCGCTATTAACAGCTTGCGTAGATCTCCGGGTGACATGGGGTCGCCGTCGTGGGGAAAGCGTCCCGCATCTACCCAGGGTACTATGCGTTCTGGATCATCTACCGCTGCCAAAGCCCGCCGCGTCTCTCGCGTTACGATCTGCTCAAAAAAGGCAGGCGACAAAGCCTCTTCCAGATCGGCGCGATCCTGCACATCGGGCAGAACCAGGCCAAACAGATTTTC
>JAAYXX010000381.1 GCA_012515695.1 Chloroflexota bacterium | reverse complement strand
GGGGGTGAGGGTGGTGAGGATGATCTGCTGGCCGTGACAATCAAATGTTAGTGCCATTGGCCAAGGAAGCCGGCGGTCCAATCCCCTTCCAAGGGGCGAGAGTGTTCCTTTATGCGCGTAGCCGTTGGATCACGTCGGCCATATCCTGCGGCATGTCGGCGGTAAAGGTCAGTTGCTCGCCGGTGGTGGGATGGGCGAAGGACAACCGCCAGGCGTGTAAAAGCTTGCGGGGCGCGTCAATGGCCTGTCGTCGGTGGCCGTATGTCGCATCCCCGACAACGGGGTGGCCGATGGACGCAAAGTGGACGCGCAGTTGGTGGGTGCGGCCGGTGAGCAGGTGCGCCTCGACCAGCGTAGCGCCCGGCAGCCGCTCGCGGACGCGATACTCGGTGCGCGCATAGCGGCCCCCTTCGGCCACTACGGCCATTCGCTTGCGTTGGACCGGGTCGCGGCCAATAGGGGCCTCGATGGCCGCCTGGTCGGGAGACAGGTCGCCATACAGCAAGGCGAGATAGACCTTGTCTACCTGACGCGACTTGAAGAGTTTTTGGAGTTTGCTCTGCACCTCACGGTTGGCTGCCACCACCAACAGGCCGGATGTGTCGCGGTCAAGGCGGTGGACGATGCCCGGTCTGGCAGGGTCGAGGTCGGCGCGGACGATATCGGGGCGGTGGGCCAGCAGCGCGTTGACCAGCGTGCCCGATGCGTGGCCGGGCGCAGGGTGAACGACCATGCCGGGGGGCTTGATAAGCACCAGCAGGTCCTCATCCTCATAGACAATTTGCAGGGGAAGCTCTTCCGGGGTGGGTTCAGTGGAGGGTGGAGCGGGAATCTCCACCTCCACCAAATCACCCAACACGGGGAAATAGCTGGCCTTGGTAGGCTTGCCATTCACCCGTACATGTTCTTCTTTGATCAGGCGTTGAATCGTCGCGCGCGAGAGTTCGGGAAAGTGCTCTGCAAGGTACCGATCCAGGCGTTGCAGCGGCTCTTTGACCTGCAAAGTTACGCGTTGCATGAATCACTCCAACAACTCATGCTTCCGCCTTGGTCTGCGAGCCGTCGGCGAGTTCCTTGTCCTGTCCCTGAGCGCGATCGAGAAACAGGCCGTAGATGGATAGGAGCAGCGCGCCGATAACGATGAACGAGTCTGCCAGGTTGAACACGGCCCATATCCGGACATTGATAAAGTCCGTGACATTTCCGTTTTGGGTCAGGCGGTCGATCAGGTTGCCGATGGCCCCGCCCAACAGCAGGCCGAAGGACATCGTCAGCATCCACGATGAGGCGGCGTACCGCTTGTAGTAGATGACGATGGCTATGATGATTACCAGGATCAGGCCCACGAACACGACGCTCACGCCTGGGAAGAGGCCAAAGGCGATCCCCGTGTTTTGCGTGTGCGTGAACGTGAGAAACGGCTCGAGCCAGCTCACCGGAGCCCAGGACGTATAGAGGGGGATGTTTTCGCGTACCAGATGCTTGGTGTACTGATCGAGTGCGATGCTTGCGAGCGCTACCAGTAACAGGGCGATGTCTCGCCAACCGAATCTCTTGTGCAACCTGTTGCCTCCTGCCGGACGATTCAGCGTGTCTCTTCGCGTGCCTTGCAGTCGTAACAGAGCGAAGCTGTGGGCAACGCTCTGAGGCGGGCAGAGTCTATCGGTCTGCCGCACCTTGTGCAAAAGCCGTATGTGCCATTCTCAATGCGCTGGAGGGCGTCGGTCACCTGATCCAGCAGGATTTGCTGGTCCCGACGCCTACCGGCGCTTTTCTCTTGTTCAAACACTTCTGTCGCGTCATCGGCCATGTGGTTCCCATATCCCGCGCGGTTTTCGTCCGTGGGGACATCCATCTCAGCCTCGGCGATATCCTGTTCCAATCGTTCCTTCTCTGCTTCCAGATATGCTTTTAGATCAGCGAGCCTTTTCGATCTGGCTTTGACTTCCATCGGCCATCTCCTTAGGTCGTTGTGACTGGTGCAAACGAACCCAGCCGCTCAAACAATTGTACCCTAAATCAGAGTGGAAAGCAAAGCCTTTTCCCCCCGGTTAACGGTTTTCAGGCTACGCATTTCCATTGAACAGGTGAGTAGCCTGAGTAGCAACAGCCAGGAGACGCGGTTGGATGGTTTGGGGGTATGGGGATCACGGTTGTGGCAATTCTGGCGCGTATCCATTAGAATATGGCCACAGATATGCAGGAGGAACGTGGTTGATGGCAGCAACGATCAGTACAGGCATAAAGCGACCAGCCGTGTTGTGCATTTTGCGTAGCGATCAGGCTATGTTGCTCATTCGGAGGAACAAGGAGCCGAATCTGGGGAAATATGTGCCCGTTGGGGGGCACATTGACCCCTACGAATCGCCACGCGCCGCCGCGATCAGAGAAGTGCGCGAGGAGACGGGCCTGGAGATAGACGACGCGCGTTTCTGCGGTGTGCTGGTCGAAACCTCTCCCACCGTCTACAACTGGATCAGTTTCGTCTATTCCGCCGATGTGGAGCGCCTGGAGCCGCCTGCTTGCCGCGAGGGGAGCCTGGAATGGGTAGAGGATGCCCAGTTGGAGAGCCTTCCCACCCCAGAGACTGATGGGTACATCTATCGGCTGGTGGCGGAAGGGCGGCGCTTTGTGCTGGATGCGGCGTTCGATGCTGACCTGAACCTGCTGGTCTTGAGTGACGAACTGACCGGGGAAATACTGCACAAGCGGGACGGGTAACACGCCTAGGCGCAAGGGAGCAGGCGCGGGCTGGGAAGTGGCTCCCCAACCCGCGCCAGTGCTGGTCAGAAGGTCGTATCGTTTGCCAACACCATCGTCGCGAGGGTCATCATGCGCCCCACCTGGGCGAGCTTGCGCTCGTCGATGGCGGCAGGTGTGTCGGTGGGCAGGTGGGCTATGTCGTCGCTGCCCACCCACGAGACGGTGGCGGAGGGTGTGTCCGCGCTGGGTGTGGGCCATAGCTCGGGGTTGGCGTGCAGGCCGACGCCTCGCGTGGTGAGCGGCGTGCCCACCTGACGCGCTGCTGTCTTGACCACGTCCCCGATGCGCTCGCTGGTGATCCTCGATAGCCAGGCGGACGCGCCGGTTCCGGCCCCTACGCCTTCCAGTTCAAAGCCTGCCACGATGCGGTAGCTATCCTCAAAGTATTGCTGGGCTTGCAGGTATTTGGCGTAATCCACAGGCTGATACCGCTCGCCGCCACACCACGCGACAAAGATGAGGGAGCGTTTGGGCTGAAAGTTGCGTTCCTTGAGCGTGCGGATCATCTCTAGCATGGTGGCGACGCCGCTGGCGTTGTCGTTAGCGCCGGGGTAGAGCGTGCCGTCCGGGCTTGTGCCGAGGCCATCGTAGTAGGCGCTGATCATGATGACCTGGGCGTCCATGACGATATCCTCGCCCGGCCAGATAGCCAGCACGTTACGCATGGTCATTTGTTCTTCGTGTACGGGGATATCCAGCTCTGCCTTCCAGCCGGTGGGGATGTAGATGGCGTCATCGTTGGCATCTTTTGGCAGCCTGTCCAGCAGGTCATCCAGGCTCTCGCCGCTATGGGCCAGCAGGCGCTCGACCAGCTCGCGGCTGACCAGGATGCGGGGCGTTTCCCCGCCCAGTTTGGTGGCTGTCGGCATGAGCAAGTCATACCGAGATGCCGCGAAAGGCTTTGAACTCATGGTCATCTGCCCCGAATGGCCGATGTACCAATTGTGGTGTGGCCCTGTGGCACTCAGCCGCAGGAGAAGGCGGTCCGTGCGTCGGATTTCGTACATGCTGATGCCCAGATCCACCGCAACCGCGCTCTGGAACATCTGATCGCTATGCGTCTCGGCCACGATGGTTACATCGCCCGCCGCCGAGCCGCCAAAGTCGTTGACGCCAGGCTCCCGTATGAAATCGCGGCCATACTCGGCTTCCAGTTCCTCGCCGTTGGGGCCGTGCAGCAGCAAGCGTGGAGCGCCTGTCAGGTTGCGGTGGCTGCTGGTGAGCGTCTGGAAGTAGGTCATATCTTTGCCAGCAGGCAGCAGGCCGAGGCTCTCGAATTCGGCGGCGATCCAGTCCGCCACCTGATCCGCTTCCGGGCTGCCGCTCAGGCGGCCATTGTACTCATCGGCTGCCAGGTGTTGGATATCTTGCATGGCTCTGGGGGCGTTGAATGTTTTGGCGTCGGCTGCGTATTGGGCATACAGGCCGGTGCTGTTGAACATCCAGTTGATGCCCAGCACGATCACCACCCCAACGGCGAGCGTGTAGCGATTGAACAGAGATCGCAGGCTCAGGGTGAGCCGCTCGGTCAGAATGCGAAAACCCTCGCCCATCAAGGTAAAGCCCAGAATGGCGGCAAAGAAGGCCAGCGAGGGGAACAGCGGAATCCAGGGGCGACTGAGCACGCTGCGCCACGATTGGGCCAGCATCACCGACCATTCCGGCACGTCGTAATAGGTGACGGTGGGGCTTCCGTCGCCACCAGCGGCGAATCCGCCACCGATAAAGACCCCCAAGAAACCCAATTCGCCCAGCAGCATCAGGACGCCGCCCATCTCCAAAAAGGCCAGGCTGACCATTGTGGGCCACACATTCGGCAGCACGTGAGCGCTGAGGATTTGCCCCTCGCTTGCGCCGGTGGCGGTGGCCCCTTCGATGTACGCCATCGGCTTGATGGTCATGACCTGGTTGCGAACCTGCTGCATGACCTCTCCCCAGCCGACAAAGGCGAGGGCAATGACAAAGGCGCTCAACCCTTGTTTGATGCCCACCGCATAGACGATGAGCATACTCAGCAGCAAGGCGGGGAACGCGGCAATGATCTCTGCCAGCCCCATGATGGCCCGGTCCAGCCGCGAACCGGCGAACCATCCGGCCAGGAACCCCAAGGCCCCGCCGATGAACAGGCGCACCAGCACGGCCAGAAGGGCAATAGTCAGCGTGCGGCGCGCACCCACCAGCAAAAGGCTGAAAATGTCGCGCCCTTGCGCGTCTGTACCCATCAGGTAGGTGGCGGATGGTGGCGCGAGCGCGGGGGTGGTTCCCTCCGTTCCGGCGATGTGCAGGTTCAACACGTAGGGGTTATGCGGGGCCAGGGATGGCCCGGCCACCACGAGAAAGATCAGGAGCAGACCGATGGGCGCGCCGATCAGCAAGGCCGGGTTGCCAGCGATTGCCCGCAACCACGCCCGTCGTTTGGCACGGCGTCTGGCGTCTGCGCTTTCCTCCGGTTCCAGGGGGCCGAGGCCGTTGCGTCGGGCCATGTCGCCCAGGGAGGCCACCTGAGGGGCCGTGTTGCGGCGACGCTCGCGCCAGTGTCGGAGGGTGATGGCGGCCCACAGGTCACCTAGCAAGGAGCGGAACCAGTCCCACCAGGGAGTCATTTGCTTTAGCTCGGCCTCGGCATCACGCAGGCGGGGATCGAGCGCACGGTAGGCCAGGTCCAGAAGGATATTCACGAGAATGAACAGGCCACCCAGGGCCATGACGACAACGGTGGCCTCGTAACGCTGAACGGTGCGCAGCATGTCCAGCAGTGCGCGCCCAGCGCCTGGCCACGAAAATAACACTTCGACTACCGGCAGGCTGCTCAACGAGAACCGCAGCGACGTGCCCATTGCCGTCAAGACAGTTCCGGCGGCGTTGGGGAGGATATGCAGCCGCCACACAGAGCGGCGCGACAGCCCCTTGGCGTGGGCGGTACGCACGAAATCCTCTTCCAGGATGGCAGCCATCCGCACGTAGGTCAGGCGAGCTACCTGGGTGATGGGGCGGGCGGCCAACACCAGCACGGGCAGCACGAGGTGGCTGTCCCATCCAAAGCCGCCCACGGGCACGAGGCGGATGCCGGTGAGCTTGTACCACTGGATTTCGGCAAGCTGGAGCAGCATACCGAGGAAAAAGCTGGGCACCGAGATGCCCACGATGGACACCAGGATAAAGGTCAGGGCAACCCCCTGACGGCGGCTGGCGGCGGCCAGCCCGCCAATCGTTCCACCGACCAGCCCGCCAAGGACCATTGCCAGCAGGAGCAGCACGAGGCTGTTGACAAAGAACTCGCCCAGGATCTGCGAGAGGGGCTGTGCGTCACCCATCCGAATGTGACTGGCTGTATAAGCGCCCAGGTCGCCTTTGAACCACCCACGCCAGACATCTACCACTTCTTCCACGGTATCTCCGGCTATCTGAAGCAGCGGGGCAGGATCACTGTAGCGAGTGCGCGCAGCGAAATCTTGGGCCAGCAGAGCGAAATAACTGATAATGACGAGTACTAGAATACCAGTAGCGAAGCGACGCAACGCGAAACGAGCCACGTTCACTCTCCATTGTCATGTTGTGTCGTAATGTAAAGGCTAATCTACCGCAAACCTCTTGTTTGTGCAAGCCGGGGCAGTAACGTGCAACAGAGCGGTCTGCGTTTTGGGCGCTGTTTTCCGCCTGCCTATGCCTGCCTGTGCAAGTGCAGCCGCAGCCCTGCATTTTGGGCACATTGCATTGTGTGTGGGGGCGTGATATACTCATCGCGAAAGAGAATACCAGGTGATGGACGCAAGCGGCCACAGCGAACGTCTCGACTCCCCAAAGTGGCGCTCTTTTCTCATTCTGCTTGTTCTCTCGGCCTTTCGCCTCATCTTGTTGCCTGTCATTCCACCTACATGCCGAACTGCTATCTGGCACGCCAGCGACCGGCACGCCCGCCGCTGGTGCGTACGCGTGCGTGCGTGTGCTGGCAGACCTGTGGCGGTTATCAGGTTGGCGCAAGAGTTGACCCGGCCCCTGTATTTCCTCTGGCCGGGTGAATGAAAGGAGTGTGGAATGAAAGCGGTTGTCTTTCATGGGGTTGGCGATATTCGGCTGGATGATGTTCCCGAACCCAAGATTGAAGATGCGCGTGACGCCATCGTGCGCATCACCGCCAGCGCGTTGTGTGGCACGGACCTGCACATGGTCCGGGGCACGGTGGGGGAGATGGTTCCCGGCACGATCCTGGGGCACGAGGGCGTCGGCATCGTAGAGGAGATAGGCTCGGAGGTGCGGAACATCAACATCGGCGATCGGGTGGTCATCTCGCCGAGCATTGCTTGCGGATACTGCTCCTATTGCCGGGCCGGCTATTTTTCCCAGTGCGACAACGCGAACCCGCATGGCAAGCTGGCCGGAACGGCCTATTTCGGCGGGCCGAAGGAGACTGGCCCCTTTAACGGGATGCAGGCCGAATTTGTGCGGGTTCCCTTTGCCAATGTGGGGCTGACCAAGCTGCCCGAAGATGTGGACGATGATCAGGCATTGATGATATCGGATATTTTTGCCACGGGCTACTATGGGGCGGAAATTGCCGAGATTGCCCCAGGCGATACGGTGGCCGTGTTTGGCTGCGGCCCTGTGGGCCAGTTTGCCATCGCCAGCGCCATTCTGATGCGCGCGGGGCGTGTGTTGGCTGTAGACCACGTGCCTTCCCGCCTGGAGATGGCCCGCGCCCAGGGAGCCGAGACGATCAACTTTGACGAAGAAGACCCTGTGGATATGATCCGCAGCCTGACGGGCGGCATTGGCACGGACCGGGTTATTGACGCCGTGGGCGTGGATGCCGAGCGGCCAGAGAGCGGCCCGGCGGCCCAGGAAGACGAGCAGGGGTTGAGCAAGCAGGAATTGGAGGAGGAGCGCAAGCGCATCACGGGCAAGCAGATGCAAGAGGGCATGGCCTTCAAGCCGGGCAACGCTCCTTCGCAGGCGTTGGACTGGGAAGTCAAGTCCATTGCCAAGGCGGGCACGCTGGCCATCATTGGCGTGTATCCGCAGAACATGCATCTGTTCCCCATCGGGATGGCGATGAACAAGAACTTGACGATGAACATGGGCAACTGCCCGCATCATGCCTATATTCCCATGCTGGTGGACCTGGTTGAGACCGGCGCGTTTGACCCGCAGACTGTGCTGACCCAGTTGCAGCCCTTGTCCTCGGCCATCGAGGCGTACCAGTCGTTCAGTGCGCGAGAGCCGGGCTGGATGAAGGTAGAGTTGGTGCCCCTCGAGGCCGCCAACAAGATGGGGGTTCGGTAGAGCCGTCTCGGTTCGTCGCTGCCAGAGTTTGCGCTTGCGGTGCGCTCCGGGGAAGGACGTTCCCCGGAGCGCTTTTTCGCCGCTTCTTGCGTCGCTTTCTGCGCCGCTTTCTGCGCCGCTGCCCGCGCTCCAAACGTGAAGGGGGCTTGTGGATTCTACTTGACACTCGCATCTTGTCGGCTATACTGAACAGCAATATGGGTTGTGCGGCTAGGGCCATACGCTCATCACAGATGAATCACACACATACGGAGGTTGTATCAATGGCTTTCAAGATCACTGACGAGTGCATCGCTTGCGGCTCTTGCGAATCCGAGTGCCCGAACGAGGCCATTTCCGAGGGCGACGAGTTTTTTGTTATCGACCCTGACAAATGCACCGAGTGCGTAGGGTTCTTTGAGACGCAGCAATGCCTGGATGTCTGCCCGGTCGAGGCCCCCACGCCCGATCCTGACAACGAGGAAACTCGCGAAGAGTTGCTGGCCAAGTTCGCCAAGCTGCATCCCGGCCAGGACCCCGCCTGACCCTCGCCCCGGCTCTTGCCATATACTCCCTGGTTCTGAAGGCCAGGGAGTTTTTGTTATTGTGGCAACAGCCCATCCTAATGGCTGTTACCGAACTATTTTGTTAACCTTCATCAACGGGTTTCCTCTTTCCGCAGCCTGGGACACTCAGTCCCAGGTAGTTCTGCATGGTCAATGGGCGTCGGTTGTCATATCGGCGGGCGTTGTGGTAGAATCGCTACAGGAGCAGGGCGATTGCTCCGCTCTGCGCGAGACAGGATAATATCCTGGGTCAAGCGTTTGCCCTGACGATCAACGTAGTGATACATAGCAGTCAGTATTTGGGGGCAAGATGACCAAGCGACCGACGATCAAGGATGTTGCAAGGCGGGCGGGGGTATCTTTTAAAACAGTTTCGCGAGTAGTCAACGGCCAACCAGGGGTGAGTGATGACACGCGCCAGCGAGTGCTGGATGCCATCGCTGACCTGGACTATGTGGTGAACTATTCAGCCCGGTCGTTGGCTTTGGGGGGCAGCAGAACGCTGGGCATCGTCATCCCACGCGTGCACGACCCGCACGCGTTCGAACTGGTCTATCATATCGGCGAGCTGGCAGAGGCGCAGGGGATACAGGTGATCATTTTCACCTGGCCGACGTTTTCCGATAACCTTCATTTGCTCTATATGGGGCACGGCATTATCGGGGCGATGGCGTTGATCGCTCCTTGCTCGGTGGACGCTATCGAGCCGATGGTGCAGGCCATCAAGATACCCACGATTGTCATTGAAAAGCCGCTGGTAGACGATATGGGGCGGGATATCATCCAGTCGGTGCCCTATGTGGCGTCGCAGAACAGGGAAGGGGCGCGCCAGGGGGTGCAATACCTGCTAGAGTTGGGCCATCGGCGGGTCGCCTATATCGGCGGCTATCCTTCGACACAGAGCAAACTGCGCTTTTGGGGGTATCGCGACGCGCTGGCGGCCCTGGATATCCCGTTTATCGAGGCGTATGTCCGGACCGGAGATTGGTCGTGGGATTCGGGCTACAAGGCGGCCACACACTTGTGGGGGCTGCCCTCGGATGAGGCGGGGCCGGGCCGCCCTACAGCCATCTTTTGCGCGAATGATAGCATGGCCCTGGGAGCGATGTGTGCGCTACAGGCGCTTGGGGCGAGGGTGCCGCAAGACGTGTCTGTGTTGGGGTTCGATGATATCCCTACGGCGGCGTACAGCATGCCCCGGTTGACAACCGTGCGGCAACCCACGCATGGGATGGCGCAGACCGCGCTGGACATGCTGTTGGCGGCTCTGCGTGGGGAGCTTGACGCGATGCACAGCCAACTGCTGCCGACAGAGCTGGTTGTGCGCGACTCTTGCGGGCATCCGCCAGAAGCCTGACCTCGCTGCGGGCCTCGTTGCTCTTGCCCCTCTGGGTCCCTTGCGATTTGCAGCATATTCACTTGTCGCGCCTGCGCTCGTCAGGGTGCGGCATTCAATCAAAAGGAGATGAATCGTCTATGCCGCTCGTATCTGCACTGCCAGAGTTGATCAAGGCCCAGTCGGGAGGATATGCTATCCCGTGTTTCGATACGTTCGAGATGCTGGGGACGGAGGGGATGTTTGCGGCCATCGAGGACAAGCGCGCCCCCACCATTGTGGCGCTGTACGCGCATAGCGTCGAAGCCCCGAACGCCAAAGCGTTTGCCGCGTTCATTCGCACGATGGCGGAAAAGGCGACGGTTCCTGTGGCGTTCATCTTGGACCACGGGGCCAGCGTGGAGCAATGCGTAAAGGCGCTCTGCTATGGCCTGACGGACGTGATGTTCGACGGCTCCAAGCTGCCGTTGGAGGAGAATATCGCCAATACCCGGCTCGTGGTGCAGATGGCGCACGCGATGGGGGCGGCGGTAGAGGCAGAGTTGGGGCACGTGGGGTTGGGGCGTGACTATTCGTTCGAGGCACAGCGCAAGGGGTTCACCGACCCGGCTGTCGCGGAGCGGTTCGTCGAGGAGACGGGGGTGGACGCGCTGGCGGTGGCGATTGGGACGGCACACGGCGTCTACAAGGCCGCGCCGCAACTGGACCTGGAGCTGCTGGCCGAGATCAAGAGGCGGGTGAGCGTGCCGTTGGTGCTGCACGGCGGGTCGGGCCTGTCGGAAGAGCAGTTTCGGGCGGCCATCGCCGGGGGTATCGCCAAGGTCAATGTGTTCACCGATCTGGGGCTGACGGCGGGCAGGCAGTTGGTTGCCGCTGCCGGGGAGCCAAACGCCTCTTATTTCAGCATGACCGACACGGTGCGGGCCGCCTTCCGCGCGCGGTGTGGGTATTATCTCGACCTGTTCGGGGCGTCGGGCAAAGCGTAACAGGGTAGCAGTAACAGAGTAGCAGTAGCCGCGCCTTGCAGGCGCGGGATTGCACGCCTGCAAGGCGCGGCTACTGTCTCTTGGGCGCGCGCGTTACCGCTCGACCTGCGGGCGAATCAGCCGGATGAGTTCGATGATGGTGGCGATTCCCAGCCCGATCAACATAGCGATCATGGCGATTCTCAACACGAGGCGGACGATATCCGGCCCTATGTCCAGGGGGAACACCACGTAGAAGGTATAGATCACGACCATCGCGAGGATGTTCAGGATGATCTGTAACAGATGCCGGAACCAGGCCGCGTCGTAAAAGAACCACAGGATGTTGGCGATGATGTTGGCGCCGATGGATATATTGAGCACCCCCAGGACGGCGACGAAATCACTCGTCAAAAAGGGCACATTCCACGCCAGCAGGTTGTTGGCAACCCATAGCAGGATCACGTTGACGATGATGGCGATGATATAGCCAACGCGTGATGACTGTCCCCCGTCTCTTCGTGGAGGCACTCGCGGGGACTCGTTGCCCCTGGTATCTGGTTCGTTGTTCATAATACTCCTTTAGGGTTTGACGATAAATCCATACCCCTGCCTACTTCCAGGTTGCCCTGCGAATGGCCTAGAGAGCGGGGCGCGTGTGGTGGCCGCTCGTCGTCTAGCGGTTGGCCGCCAACAGGGGGGCCAACTCGCTGGCCCAGGCGCGAATGGCGTCCCAGTCACGGTAATCGCCGTCGACGGCGTGCATCACGCGATGCAGGAACAGGGCGACCAGCCGCCCCATTGGCTGCGTGTCCAGCTTGCCAGCGAACAGCCCCATGCTCACTGGCTCTTGCACGTCTCGCAACGGCTTGAGATATCCCTCGGCGGTCTGGCGGGCTTGAGGTGTGTCGTCCTGCATGGTCAGGCAGACACAAAAGTAGGCGGTGGGCATCTGGCTGAGGGCCTCCCGATGTTTGTTGGCGAATCGGGTGGCTTCTGGCAGCGCCTTGAACTTTTGCACGGCGGTGCCCAGCACGACGGCGCGGTAGGGGCTGAGGTCCTGCACCTCTTTCGCGGGTTGCAGGTCTATCGCCGCGCCAGCCCGGCGCAATTCCTCGGCGACGGCCTCCGCCACTTCCCGCGTGGACCCATACTTGGTAGCATACGCGACAAGCACTCGGTCTTTCATCTTCTGTACTCCTATATCGCGAGCCAATATACCTCGGCGCAAATGCCGGGGATTACAAAAATTTGCAGACGCGCTTGGCAAGCGCGATGATGGTCAGGATTTGCGGGTTGCCCGGCGCGGCGGGCAACAGGGTCGCGTCCGCCACATAGAGGTTGGGCGGCAGGCGGTCGGGGTGACACGTCGCCAGCTCCCGCTCGCTCAGTGGCAACATGCCCGCCGGATGCCCCGCGTTGAGCGTGCCCAGGAACATCTTGCTGGGGATTGTTGGCCGCTCTTTGGCCCTCAATAGCTCTAGCATTTCGGCGCAGAGCCGCACCCCCTCCGCCAACCGGCTGCGGTCCCTGGCAGTCAACGGCTTGCAGACCTGGCGGCGGGAGACAGTGCCCACGTTCTCGTCCGCCAGCTTGATCATGATGCCCAGCAGATTGCGGGCGGGGTAGCGCCAATCTCGGCTGAACAAATAGCTGACATAATCGAAATAAGGGGAGAGGATAAACCCCTCGCGCTGGATCACAAAGGGCATTTCCATCTCGCGCACCTGGTCGGCGTCGGGCCATTCCATCGCCACACACAGCACGGGGTCCACGGTCAGGCGCGGCTCGCAGGGGATGCCCGAATTTTGCAGGATGACCGGCGTGGACAGCCCCCCGGCGGCCAGCACGACCAGGTCGGCGGGGTAGAAGCGGCGGCGCAGCCCCTCCCTGGCCCATACGCCCGTGGCGCGGCCCTGCTCGATGGCGACCCCGATCACCCGCGAGCCAGTCACCACGCGCGCGCCCTGGGCGACAGCTTCTAACAGATAGCGGCGGCTGTCCCACTTGACGCCATACGGGCAGCCCAGCACGCAGCGCCCACATCCTACGCACCGCTCATATGCTCCCATCTTGGGCATGGGGCGCGGGTCCAGGCCCATCTGCTGGGAGATGGCGTACAGGTCACGCGTATGCTCGCGCCAGCGCCGTTGGTGGGCGGTGCTGACCGGAATCTCGCGGTAGATTTCCTCAAACTCGGCGTCCAGGTCCAGCCCCAGAGCGCGCAGGTCGCCGTCGGCGCGGACGGCGTTGCCCGTGCTGATGGCGGTAGAGCCGCCCAGGCAGCGGCCATTGACCAGCACCATCTCCGGGGTGACGTGTACCTGCATGGCGGGGAAAAAGAGGGGAATTTGGCGGGGGTCCACCGTCAGGCCAGCCAGCCGGAGGGTTTCCAGGGCGGGCAGGCGCGTGCGTAGCGGGCGAAACTCGCGCCCCGCTTCCAGCACGGTCACGTCCAGGCGGCCCTGTAGCTCGCGGGCCGCCGTTGCGCCTCCTGCGCCGCTGCCTACCACGATAGCGCGTTTCATCGCTCCTCCTCCTCCTCCTGCGGGCGGAATTGCGCCCGACAAGCGGGCGCGCCCTCGGTCAGCCTTGCGTGGAACTCGAGCTTGCCACCTCCCGCCAGACCGGCCAGCAGGCCGTTGTCCATCGCGGCCATCAAGCTGCAGACGCCCGCCGAATAATGCGCGCTGAAATAGCAGCGCCGAATGATCACCTGACCGTCGCGACTCCCGACGAAATCAATGCCGATGAGCTTGTAGAGCCAGCGAGCGGCCCGCATCGCCCCGGCTGGGCTGTGGATATGCAGCCTACGCCGGTATTTTGCCCCCAATGCGTAGGCGTTATCGTACAGTCGTTGGCGCAGGGCGTCGAGATTTTGCCCCGCGCGCAATGCTTGCTCGGCGTGTTGGGCGGTGAACAGGGCATAGGCGCGCAGAGCCTCATCTGCCGACAGTCCCCGCAGCGATGGCATATCGCAACCAAAGGCGTCGGCGGTGGCCTGGAATAGCTCGCGCACGGCCCGCTTCCGCAGCAGCCCGGCGACGAAAAACGGCATGCGAAAGAGCGGCATAGGTCAGCCGTCCCTTTCCGCCTGCCCGACGTGCAGCACCTCGGCGGGGGGGCGTGTGTCCGCGTACAGGGCATCCAGCACGGCCTGGAAGCGGGCGGCCACGACCTGCCGCTT
>JAAYXX010000380.1 GCA_012515695.1 Chloroflexota bacterium | reverse complement strand
GTCGAACGAGCACCAGACGCTGGCCTCCCAGCAACGGCATCATCAACTATCCCCTTTGATGCACTACTATGGCGACCAGAGCCTTGCCGACCATAGAGATGCCATTCGCCTGCTGCCAGACACCTCCCAGAGCAATACCAGGTGATGCGTCGTCTACCGCCTGACAACCGGGGAGTTCTGGCTCAGATCAAAACCGAAAAAGCCCCTCCGAAATGGAGGGGCTTTTCGTGAGAGGTAAGTGGTAGCAGCGGGCGTGGCCGCCCGACAGCTCAGTACAATCCCATCGCGTTCAAGTTGCGGTAGCTGATCGCCAGGGAATCGAACGGATTGCGTTCGTAGCACTGATCCTGCTCCACGAAATACCATTCCACGCCGCTCTCCTTGGCCGCTTCCAGAATCGCGGGCCAGTTCAGGTTCCCCTCCCCGATCTCGGCAAAGCGCACCTCGCGCTTGGGCGTGATAGCCATATCCTTCAGGTGAAGCAGCGGCTCGCGCCCCGCACACTTGCGTACCCAGAACGTCGGGTCCGCCCCGCCAGCCTGCACCCAATAGACGTCTAGCTCGGCCTTGAGCATCTTGGGGTCGGCCTGCTCGTACAGCATCGAGATCCACGTTTTGCCATCATACTTGGCAAACTCGTGATTATGGTTATGGTAAGAGAAATCCATCCCTACCTCGGCCAGTTTTTCAGCAATCGGGGCCAGCTCATCCAGAAAGCGCTTCAACCCGTCGGGATTGTGGTACTCACCCGGCAGCCCCCCAATCGCGGGATGCTTGCACTTCCACAGCAGATGCTCCTCGATTACGCCATCCAGGTCGTTCAAGAAGCGATCCCAGCCGGTATGCGTAGAAGCCACGATCAGCCCGTTATCCTCCACCAGCCTGGCCACATCCTTCGGGTCAATCCCCGCGCCAAACCCGGAAATCTGCACAGCCGAGTAGCCAATGTCGGCCACCTTCTTGAGGGTCTCCGCTACCCCCTCAATGGTTTTGGTATACTCGCGCACGGTATAGAGCTGCGCTGCAACGACCTTGTTCATGTCTCCCTCCATAACACGTGATAGATGTCTCGCCCATTGGGTACGTCTCGATGCTACCACAAAAGGGCACGCACCGCAACGAATCTACAATTCTTGTCGCCTGAACACGGCCCAAGCCGCCACCAACGCCGCCACGATAATCGCCACGCTCACCGCCAGCGCACCCCAAGCCGGTTGCGCCGCTTGCCCCAGGGCCAGCGCGCCGCCCCACCCCATCAATCGCAGTGGCATATACTCGCCAACCGTGGGAATCGCCGCCAATGCGGCCAGCAGCAGCACAAATCCGAATCCCATGCCGCCCGCCACTGCCTGCGAGCGGGTCAAGGTGCTCGCAAACAGGGTAAACGCCGCGTACACCAGTATAAACAGCAGCAGCAGCCCATTCAGCGCCAGCCAGCCGCCCAGCGGCAGCGCCTCGAACAACACGAACGTGTAAAAGTACGCAGCCAGCCCCGCCGCCGCCAGACTCACAGCAAAGGTAACGCCCAGCGCGACAAACTTGGCCGCCAGCACCGCCCAACGCGGCATCGGCTTGACCAGTACCAGCGCCAGCGTGCCCCGCTCTTTTTCCTGCGCCACCATCCCCATCGCCAGCAGCAGCCCCAACAGCACGCCGAACTGGTTGGTGTTGCGAATGTACTGGTCCACGGCATCCCGCGTGGTAGGCGAGGGAATAAGCTGGCTAAGCCCCTCAGCGCCGGGAATCAGATCGAAAAGCTGCGGCAACATCCGCGCCAATAGCGGCGAGGCAAACCCAAAGGCCGTGAGGGTTGCCAGGACCACCAGGAAGCGACGGGTGCGCCATTGCTCCAGCAGCTCTTTGCGTAACGCCACCAGCACGATCATCGCCCCTCCCCTCCTTCGCCCACCAGCCGCACAAAAACATCCTCCAGAGAGGGGCGCACCATCTCGTAGCGCGTGAGCACCAACCCCGCCTCCGCTGCCAACGGCAATAACCGTTGCTTGGCTACGTCCACGTCGTTCACGTCAATCCGCGCCACGCCGCCATCCACCCGCACGTCATCCACCCAGGACAAGGCACGCAGTCCATCCGCCCACGCCGCCAACGCACTCTCCATACCCGCGTCCGCTTGCAGCTCAAAGGCTGGCACTGCGTACCGGGCCACCAGCTCGTCCCGTGGAGCCTCGGCAAGCAAGCGCCCCTTCGCCAGGATGCCCACCGTATCACAGACTCGCTCGACATCGGCCAGTATGTGCGTGGACATGAACACCGTGCTGCTACCCCGCAACCCCTCGATGAGTTCCAACACCTCTTTACGCCCCAAAGGGTCCAGCGCGCTGACCGGCTCATCCAGCAGCAGCACCGGCGGCTTGTGCACCAGGGCT
>JAAYXX010000379.1 GCA_012515695.1 Chloroflexota bacterium | reverse complement strand
TTGGTGCAGTTTCAACTGCCTACGAGGTGGCACCGGCGGCGTTTGGCTCGCCCGGCGATGTCAGCCCGCGCAATAGCTCTAGCAGGATGTCCGTGTCAGGTTGGGCACGCGGGGTTTGGCCCAGGGCGGGTTCGTCGGCTTCTGTGCCAGCGTAGGCGCGGTGGCTCATCCAGACCCGCTCATAGTTGGCGGCCAGGGCGGCGGCTCGTTCGGCGAGCGGCGCGGGTGGTTTGCCTGCCAGGTGATCCAGGCCCCACGCGGCCAGTTCGCGCATGGTGTGCGCGGTGATCTGCCACTGCTCAAACTCGGCGGCATGGTCCAGCACCGAATCGGCGGCAATGCGCAGCGCGCTCTCGGCGGCCTCGGCGACGGCATGGTAGGCGACAAGCTCGTCGCCACGGGCGGCCCATTGCTGCGGGTCGCCGCTGAGTAACGCGTGTTCCAACATGCTGCGCTGTCGGCCAGCGTGCAGGTTGGTCAGGGCGTCGGTGGCAAGCTCCAGGGGGATGCTTTGCAGGCCGAAACGCTCGGCCACAAAGCGGGTCATGGCGCGTTGGATATCGCGCTGCCCTCCGGCAAAGGCGCGGCCTGCATAGTGCATGATGGGCAGCGATGTGGCGGGGAGATGCCGATATGGGCACCACATGGTCACGCTCATGCCAAGGATGTTGGGATGGTCAAGCGAGCGGCAGGCGCGGTCGAAATTGGCGATATTGGCGAGATTGTCCGCATGGGGCGCGAACAGCGTACCCCACCAGCACCCCGCCGGGCAGCCGATCACCTCGTAACCTCGCTCTAGAAAGAACCGGGTGCTTGCGGCATAGTCCTCGCGGTGGCCCCGGCCATAGAGCCAGTTGCAGATGATGAGGTCGCGGGGCAGCATATCGGCCAGCGCGGGTTCACTGAGCAGGTGGTCGCCCCAGATCATCGTGCGGCGGCCCAACCCGCGCACAATGGCGTCTACTTCCAGCACGTAATCACCAAACAGCCGCCAGAGGGGTTTGTGCTGGAGCGCCTCGCGAGAGCGCGGGCTGCCGCCGATGTCGGCCTCGTCCATGCCGATGTGGACATAAGGCGCGTCAAAGATGGCGGCTATGTTGGTGAGCAAGGCGCGGATGACTTGCAGGGTGTCGGGATGCGTGGGGGAGATGCTCCAGAATTGCCCCCCGCCATAGGGCGGCTCGCGCAGTTCTGCGAACTCGGGCAGGCGGGTGAGGCAGCCGGTATGACCCAGACACTCGATTTCTGGAATGACGGTGAACCCGTGATCTGTTGCCAGATTGGCGAGGGCGCGCCATTGATCGGGCGTGAACGCGCCCGCTGTGGGCAGCACATGCGGGTGTTCCATGCGAACGGCGCAGCCCTGGTCATCGGTCAGGTGCAGCAGAATGGTGTTGTATCCCCACTCGGCCAGGGTGGGGATAAGCTGCTGATAGTAGGCGTAAGGCTCGGTGAAGCGAGCCGCGTCGAGCATGATAGCGCGGATGGGCCAGCTATGATCGGCAATTGGTGTATGGGTCATCTCGGGCCTCCAGCGGGCACGGTGTTGGGTTGCGCTGATCTTAGCACGGGTTGCGTCAAAGGGCAAGAGCAGGGGATTGGACCGCCGGCTTCCAGCCGGCATACAAGCCGCCAAGGATGGCTAATGGCGCTAACATTTCGCGGATCAACTGCTGGGGCAAGATCGGAGCTGCCCTCATCCGCCCTTCGGGCACCTTCTCCCAGGGGGAGAAGGTGTTTGGCTCCCTCGCCCCTGGGAGAGGGAGCGGCTGGGTACAGCCGGGGGTGAGGGTTTCTGGTTCCCTCGCCCACTGGGAGAGGGATAGGGTGAGGGGTGATCGACAATCAAATGCTAGCGCCATTGGCCAAGGGTGGCGGCGGTCCAATCCCCTGCCACGGGGCGATGGTGTTCAGCCCCCGCCAACGGCATGCATGCCGAGCACTGAAGGTACCGGGATGGTATGAAACAAAATGCATTCGAGTGCATTAGATAATACTAAACCCGTTAAAAGCGGGTTTCTTCTTTCCGCCGCCTGGGACATTCAGTCCCAGGCGGGGCTGCCAGGGGGCTAGATGATCTCTAGCGCGGCACGCAGGTCTCGCTCCAGTTGCCCACCCTGCACCTGCCGCAAGATATCGCGGCTCCAGGCGGGCAGGCTGGGGCGCTGCGAGGCGACCCACAAGCTATACAGCGCCGAGAGCGGCGCATCTAGCAAGGCCTCGCGCTCGTCCACCGGGCCGTAGGCTTCCCAAAAGGCCGGGCGGGCGGCCCCGCTCAGGGAGCCGATCACGTTGCGGCAGTCGCTATAGCGCAGGCCGATGCCCAGCAGGTGATAGTCATAGACGACAGCGCGGAGGGTAGAGCTTGTGCGCGACAGGGCCAGGTTGGTCCAGTAAAAGTCGTTATAGTTGAGTGTCTGATCCAGTGTGCGCAGAGCGGCTTGCAGGGCGGCGAGATGCTCTGCGGCCAGTTGCCAGACCGGGTGCTTTGGCATATGCAGCCGTTGTCCCATCGCCAGAATGCCAGGCGCGGACAGGGCGTCGGATTCCCGCCGCAAAAAGGCGGGGGGCGGCGTTGGCGCGGCCATGATCTGGCGGCCTGCCGCGTGCAGGCGGCGGTACCACCCGGCGACGGCGCTGCCCGTTTCGGCGCGGGCCATATCCTCCGGCGCGGCCAGCCGCCACGCGGGGCTGGTGAGCAGGTCTTCTAGCAAGATGGCCTGTTCCGCGCAACCGTGAACGGGCAGCGTCGGGATGTTGTGCGCCCGCAGCAGGGCGTAGCTCTGTAGCTCGACGTCGTTGGCGACGGGGAACCACTTGAGCACGAACGAGGTGGCCGCATACCGCAGACGATAGAGCCGGTGGCCGTGCCGGGCATGGAGCAGGGTGATGTCGTTCACGCGCTCTGGCTGCAAGCCGAGTTGGATCAGCAGGGCGGGCGCGAGTTCGGGCGCCCCCTTGTTATCAGTCACACTATTCAAGGCCGGACCAGTTGCCGTCGGCTGTGCGCTGGCGATCTAGCAGGACGCCGCTGCCTGCAATGGGCGTACAAACCGAGATATCGGGCGACAGGTCCCTGGGCGCATAGTATGCCTCGTCCATGCGGCGGGCGAGGGCGTCGGTGGCGTCGCGGTGGGCCAGCACCATCATACAGCCGCCCAGACCTGCCCCGGCAAGCTGCGCGCCCAGCACTCCCGGAACCTGAAGGGCGGTATCCACCATCAGGTCGATTTCGGGCGTGGAGCAACGGTAGATGCCGGGTTGCCACTGCAACTGCGCTGGCAGCACGCGGTCGGGGTCGCCGCTTTCGAGGTCGGCTATCAGGTCGAGCAGATAACCGTTGGACACCTGGTACGCGTAGGGATGGGGGCGCCCTTCAGCGTCGTGGGAGACGATGCGGTCGCCGTCGTGCGAGACGTTCATCAGGCGGCCCAACTCGGCGATTTGCCCGTTCGCGAGCAGGTTGACGGCCAGCCGGCTGCGCTCGCACTCGGCCAGGCCATAGAGCGCCACGCCGCGCAACGGGTAGTCGTCCGTGGGGGCGTGGGTAGCCAGCAAGGGCTGAAGCACGTCCGGTGGGAGCAGTTCGGCGAGTTCGGCCCGGCTCACCTTTTCAGGCAGACTGAGCAGGATGCGATAGATCCAGCTCAGGGGGACGCCGAGGGTGCGGGTGTTGATGTCGCGCAGGTGGTGGATAAGCGGCGCATACTGGCGATAGCGGGATTTGATCAACTGGACGCTCAGGCGGTAGCAGGCCACGCGATGGTTGAAGGTGTCTCGCGCCCCCGCCGATTTGCGGGCCTGAATCAACGAGTTGCAGATGACCATGCGATAGTCTGGCGGAAAGTCGGCCATGCCCTCAACGCCAAAGTCGAAAAAGGTCACCTGAGCGACCTTGCCCTTTTGGCCGAACTTCATGGCGGCGTGGTCAGCGCTACCGCCCCGCGTGCCGACGAACCATTCCCCCTCGCCGCACAGGTCCACGAACTGGGAGGGGAGCACTTCCAGGTGATTCGCCATCACGGTGGCCTCGGCGGTGGCAACGACCAGCGCCGACGAAGAGCTAAGGCCCGCCGCGATGGGGATGTTGCCGTGGACGATCATGTCCATCCCGCGCAGCTTGACGGTGGGGAACTTTTTCTGAAGGCGGAGGATAGCGGCCCGCACGTATTGGCTCCAGTCGCCCGCCGCGCTCCGGACCATCTCTTGCACCTGCGTGCTGTTTACCAGCGACAGCCAGTCATCCCAGGGGAGGCGGCTGAGCATATCGCCGATGGCGAAATAGCGCGAATCAAAAGTGCCGTGGGCCACATTGTGCAGGTTCACCTGGTCGTCGTCGCGGGGATGCACGGCCATCAGGATTTCGCGGTCTATGGCCATCAAGTTGCAGTTGCCGCCCTGGTGGTCGACGTGGCGGCCCAGGATGTTTACACGGCCCGGCGCGCGCACGATAAAGACAGGGGAATCTGGCCCCAGGACCCGCTGGGCGTAGTCGAGCAGGCTCAGGTAAGCCCGCCGCCGTTCCTCCAGCAGCTCCGGGTGATCGCCATAGATTGCGGGGAACTCGTGTATGAGGGCGGCGTCG
>JAAYXX010000378.1 GCA_012515695.1 Chloroflexota bacterium | reverse complement strand
TCCGCTGGGCACAAACGGAGCCAGCAACCCCACGACAACGGAAAGGGGCAGGGAATAAATCCCCAGGCGCACCCCGCCAACAAGGGGAGCATCCAGCGCGACGATGAGGAGATCAAGCCCCACACCGAGGATAACCCAGGCAGCCGCCATGATGGCCGCCGCCGCCCAGATGGCACTTGGACGCTGTGGGCAAACCAGCCACGGGAACCGCGAGGATAGCCGCGAGTTGCCTACAACCCGCAGCAGCACCGGCAGCAGGATGATGCCGAGTGCAAGCGCCGCCACGACGACGCCCTGTAGCCAGGAGGACAAGGGGCCAATCAACGGCAAGGCCGCGCCTGACGGCATGCACGCAAACCCCACCAATGCCCCGGTTAGCAGCAAAAGCCCAAGCTCCAGGACAAGCGCCAACGTCACCACCATCGCCGGAACCTGTTCTTTGCGCGTGAGGTACGCCTTGCCAAGCAACTGCCAGGCATATCCAGGGAGGTACTTGGTTAGATTCGACGTGGTTTGGATTCTCAGGCACTCTCGCAGGGGAACGGGGTAGTCAAACCCCTTGAGCACGAGTTGCCACGTCCAGCCGCCAATAACGGAGCTGGCTGTCGTCAACAGGAGCGCTATCACCACTGGGCCAGGGGACAGGTCTAGCGAGCGCCAATCTACTTGCTCAATGCCCAGCCTGACCGTTTGGACCAAATAGTACACTGCTCCAGCGATCATCAGGACGCCCAAGGCCCGGGTAATTGCGCGCAGCCACGGTGGTCGAGCGCGGAGCAGGTTTAGCCCAGATTGCGCTGAACGAGCTAACCAAGAGATCATGTCCAGTCCTTAGAACGAGTGGAGGCCACTGCCGCGCTGTCTCAGGTCAATAGCTCCTGATATAGAGCCAGCGTCTGGGCCATAGCTCGATCCGCCGTATAGCAAGCGGCCCGCCTCAATCCCCGCGCAATCTGGTCGGCGCGTCTGCCCTTGTCGGTCAAGAGGCCATCCGCTGCGCGAGCAATCGCGTCGGCGTCTCGCACATCCTCGATAATCAGCCCGCCATCACCCACCACCTCGGACAAGGCCCCCGCGCCCGACGTAATCAGCGGCGTCCCGCACGCCATCGCTTCCACAGGCACCAGGCCAAAGCCTTCGTGCAACGAGGGAAAAACCATCAAGTCAGCGGCATTGTAGAGCGCGGGCAAATCCTCATCGGGCACGCTGCCAGTCAATATGACCCGCGAGCGATAGGGCGAGCGGTCAAGGTGCGCATAAAAAGCCTCATCATACCCCTTGGAATACTGGCGGCCTGCCAACACCAGACAGCCATCATAGCCCCAGACACAGAGCTTTTCGTATGCTTGCAGCAAAGTCAGCAGGTTCTTTTTGCGGGAGATGCTGCCCACATGCAGGATAAAACGTGCCCCCTCCGTGTAACGCGCCCGCACCCTTTCCGACACGGCCTCTGGCAGCGGGCAAAAGCGCCCATCATAGGCAGGGTAGATCACTCGGATCCTGTCCGATGGCAAATGGTAAAACTCGACAAGGTCGCGAGCCGTCTGATGGGAGATCGCCACAATCCGGTCAACACGCTTCAGCAAGTGGGGTTGCAAATAGCGCCAGTAGTACACATCGGAGGCGGGGTAGATCTCCGGGTGCAGCAGAATAGTCATATCGTAGATGGTTACGACCTGACGCCCTGGCAATCCCAGCGTAGTCAGGTTTTTCGTATGATGCACCAGGTCCACGTGCTGGCGGCGCAGCGCGACAGGCCAGGCAATCTGCGCCCAGCCGCGACACAACATGCGGTGGTGTACGGGCACCAACATCTGCCGAACGTGGCTACCCGCCGCAAGTAGCTCTGGTTCGGGCCGATCAACAAGCAATAAATAAGAGCTTGACGTATCCTGACGCAATAGCTCACGTAACAGGTTGACGGTAGCCGAACGCCCGCCACCCGTCTCCCCTATTCCCACTGCGTCCAGCGCGATTATCGCCATCTCGCCCCCTCGATAGACCACGCGACGAGTTGCCTGTTGCGCTTCAACAAGCCCGCCATCGTCATCCTTTCGCGATACGTCCCACGCTCACGATTCCCTGGTTGCCACAGCAAACAGGTCATTGCAAAATATCCAACGCAGCGGGTAGACGGAAGCCAGCACGCGGTAGGCAAAACGCATCACCCGGTTGCTTTCCTGCTTGTACTCTTGCGTATCTTGGAGCCATACCCTGGCTCGAAACCCCGCCCGCCGCAGACTGCCAGACAGCGTAGTCAGGCTTTGCACATTGACGTGTACCCGCCGGGAGCGCTCGTGCGGGTCACGAGGCAACTGCACGCCTCGTAGCCTCTGAACTGCCCGAAATAGAGGATACCCGTAACGGTAATACCACAAATTCGGCATCGTATGTACGATCAGTCGGCCACCAGGGACCAGCAACCGATAAGCCTCCCGTAACATATCGTCCAGCTCATGCGGATGCAGGTGCTCTACCAGGTCCAGGGCCAGGATCAAATCAAAAGACCCCTCGACAAAGGGCAATTGCCGCACGTTGGCCCGCAACAACGAGGCATTGGTGCCATCCAGAATAGGGGCCGCCAACTTGAGCGCGTCCATCGAATAATCCAGGCCGGTAGGAATAGCACCTTGATTTGCAGCATAGCGCAACAGTTCCCCTCGCCCGCAGCCCACGTCTAGCAGGCGCACGTCCTTCAGATCGCCCGCCAGCGCAAGCGCCGCCAGCAGACGCCGGGGCAACTCGGTTCCGCCGCTACGCAAGTATTCCTCATATCCTTCGCACTCGCGCAGGAAATAGGTCGTATCGTATTCCTCGGCGGGAATCGTTCCCCGATGGACGCTCATAGGCTCCGCTCCTGATATCCAGCGATGGACGCCCGGTAGCCAATAGCCGCCCGATAGATCTGCTCATGCTGCCGGGCTATGCTCTCCCAGGTATAGTGCGTAATCACCAGTTGCCGGGCCGTTTCCCCCAACCGCCGCCTGTCAGCATCCTGCGCCAGCCGCGTCAACGCTGCGCCAAGGGCCTGCACATCTCCAGGAGGCACCAACAGGCCATGTATCCCATCCATCAACACGTCGGGAATACCCCCTACCCGGCTGGCTACGATAGGGCAGCCGCTAGCCATCGCCTCCAGCAGCACGTTGGGCAGCCCGTCCACATTGCCCGTCGCATCCACCACCGAGGGCACGACAAAGCAATCGCACATGGCGTAGAAATCGAGGGTAGAGCGCCAGTCTATATACCCGGCAAAGCGAACTCGTTCACCCAAACCCAACTCGCGGGCTTGCGCTCGCAATGCATCAGCCAGGTCTCCCTCCCCGCCGATTACCGCGTATACATCGGGAACCTGCCGAATGACATCGGGTAGGGCAGCAATCAACCTGTCAAAGCCCTTCTTGTGCACCAGTCGCCCCAGAGCGCCAATCACCAGCGCCGTATCGGGGATTCCCAACGCCGCCCGCATGAGCCTTCCATCTCCTGCGGCATATAAAGCTGGATCTACCCCATATGGGACGACCACCGACCGGCTCGCCTCCAGGCCGACGGCGATGGCTCGCTGTTGCAGGTCGGAGCTACAAGCCATCACACGCGCCGCCTGCCGAAACGCCGACCGAGCGGCAGCAGCGTACAGGCCGTTACGCTCTATCACATACACATCTGAACCATGTAGACTGACCACCAGGGGCAGCCTGGTCAGCCGGGCCACCAGCCCCCCTATGGCCGCACCAGGAACCGCCCAATGGGCATGCAGACAATCAAAATGCTCCCGGCGGTGCAGGGTCAGCGCCCGTGACGTGGCCGACAAGACAAAGCCGGGCATCAGCAACGGAACACTGGCCTTCATCTGGCGATCAGCCTGCAAAGCACGCCCATGCCCGGCCAGGTGCAGGTTGCGCGTAGGCGCGTAGCGAAACCGGTGTACGCAAACACCCTCTTGCTCCATCGAGACCACGGCGGGATCATAGGGGGCGATCACGTGTACCTTATGGCCGAGCTTAACCAGGCTCCGCGCCAGCGAAGCTACGAACGAGCCGGCCCCATCCCCCGCGTAACGCGGATAGGATGAGGCCAACATACAGATTTTCACAGCTTGCTCCGACGCACGATCAGATCCGCCAGCAACCCAATAGCCCCTACCTGGAAGGCCGACAGCAGGATGATTACAGTGGTCGGCGCTAGATGAAAGTTGTAGGCGAAAATGTCATAGATCATCTTGATGACCCCAACGCCGAACAGACCCAGACTAAGCGGCAAAAAGATGCGCAAGGGGTCGAAATAGGTGACGGTGCGGACCACCAATGACAAATAGTTGTAGGTATCCGTGACGGGGTGAAAGGTTGAGCGGCCGATGCGCTTGTAGTAGGCAATGGGGATCCAGCGCACGTTGTACCCGTTACTAAGCATAGCCATCGTGATGGTGCTGACCCAGGAATGGGTGCTGTGCAGAATGGGCAGGAATTTCATCACGACTTCGCGCTTCATGGCTCGCAAGCCCGAGTTCAGGTCGGGGATGCGCGTGCGGGTGAGGTAGGAGGCCAGCAACCGAATAAAGTTCTTGGCAAGAGAGCGCAGAACCATGACAGTCCCCATTTCTTGCTCGCGCGCGCCGATCACCATGTCGCACGTTTCCAACTCGGCGATCATTTGCGGGATGGCTTCTGCGGGATAGGTTCCATCAGCGTCGGTCATCACGATGTAGCGCCCCCTGGCCGCGCGCACGCCGGTGGTACGGGCCGCCCCCGTGCCCCGGTTCTGGCCGTGGGTGATAACCTTTACATTGGGATGCGCCTGGCAGCAGGCCACTGTGCCATCCGTCGAGCCATCATCCACCACGATCACCTCATACCACACACCCAAAGGCTCCAAGACGCGAGTGATATCATCCAACACTTTTCCCATGGCCTCTTCTTCGTTATAGGCCGGGATGACCATGCTAACCAGGATTTCTTGATTTTCCATGTGGTCTCCTCATTTTTCAGCGAAAAAACAACCCGCACGTCGTTGAGCAGACTATCTGTGATGCCCTACCCGGCCCAAGCGCCATCTTGGCTCTTGGACAACAGATGACTATAATAACGGCCATTGACCCAAGCTAGAAGATGGAGCCTGTTTTTTGATGAAAAAAAGCCTCACCCTCATAGCCACTGTCCTGCTGCTCACTGCTCTGACGTCCTGCCGCACCCCCACGGTGGCACCGGGAGTGGGCACGCCTGCTGCCGCGCCGACTGATACGTCCGCGCCCACCTCTATGCCAGACCCCACTGCGCTGCCCACGGCCACGCCAACCCCATCGCCCACGCCTTTCCCAACAGCAGCTGAGGCTGCTCCGGAAGAGACCTTTACGCAGGTGGGTGACGTGGCGCACCTTTCCGGCCTGCATTAGGTAACAGGCAAGGCTATCATCGCCGGCCTGCAAACGCTGATTATACAAGGCTTCCACTATGATGGCAAAGGGGGGCGTCTAGATATTCGGCTGGTCAAGGGGCAAGATTGGGAAAATCCAGTCGCCATCCTGACCGAACTGGAAGAACGCGCCTACGAGAAGGAAATGCTCTACATGATTATCCCCTCGTCTGTGGGGCCAGGTACAGTGGACCATATTGTCGTGTATGCGCCGGATTCCGACGAGGTATACGCTCTGGCGACGTTCCAATAGGCCCAGCGTTCGCGTCGCAACAGTCAGAACATCCACTTGGGGGACGTGCTGTGCATACATCCGAACTAGCTACTACTCTGCAGCGACTCTACGGGACCAATGGCGAAGCGTTGGCCGGGCTGATGGCCCGCTATGAGCAAGGGCTGGCCGCCTTTGGCGCGGAGTATGGCCCGGGCGAGGTCGTCATTCTACGCGCGCCGGGCCGCGTGAACCTGATCGGCGAACACACGGACTATAACCACGGCTATGTGCTGCCGGTGGCCCTGGATAAAGACGTGCTCGTCTTTGCCCGCCCGCGCCCCGACCAGCAGGTGCGCCTGGCGAACGTGGAACCCGCCTTCACTTCTCGCTCCTTTATCATCTCCCATGATATCTCTCCGTGCCCCATTGGCGACTGGGCGAACTATGCCCAAGGAGCCGCGCAATTGCTAGAGCGGGAGCAAGGCCCCGGCCTGCGCGGGTTCGACGCCCTGATCGACAGCGCGCCGCCCTATGGCGTGCCCAGGGGCGCGGGGCTTTCCTCGTCCTCTGCCCTTACTGTGGCGATGGCCGTTACGCTGGTGGCGCTGAATGGCCTCAACCTGCAAGGGGAGGCGCTGGCCGACGCGTGCGGGCGAGCCGAATGGTACGTCGGGACACGTGGCGGCATCATGGACCAGTTCATCTCTATCCTGGGGCAGCCCGGCCATGCCCTGTTCCTGGACTGCCGCCCCACCACCGACGGCCCGGCGGGTGCGCGGCATTACCCCTTCCGACAAGTGCCCCTGCCCACGGGCTATGCCGTGGTGGTGGCCGATAGCCAGGTGCGCCACCGCAACACCGGCCCGCACTTTAACCGGCGCGTGCTGGAAGGGCGCATCGGCGTGCGCCTGTTGCAAGCGCGTTACCCCGGCATCACCCACCTGCGCGATGTCAACCACCTGCCGTGGGACGAGCTAGAGCCGCTACTGCCGGAGGTGATCCACACCGACGAGTTGCGCGCCAGGGGAATTGACCCCGACGCCCTGCTGGATAGCGGGGTGGGGGCGCAGACCGACACGTTCTACGTGCGCCGCCGCTGCCGCCATGTGATCACCGAGAACAACCGGGTGCTGGAAAGCGTGGCTGCGCTGGAACGGGGCGACGCCCAGACCTTTGGCCGCCTGTTGCGCGAGGCCCACGCCAGTGCGCGAGACGATTACGAGATCAGCACGCCCGAAATCGAGACGCTCGTCCGGCTGGCGCAGGCAGTGCCCGGCACGATGGGCGCCCGGCTGACCGGCGCAGGCTGGGGGGGCTGCATCGTGGCGCTGGTGCGCCAGGAAGAAACGGCCCGCTTTGCCGAGCAGGTTGGCGCAGGCTATGCCCAAGAGACAGGGCTAGACGCCCAGATTTTCGTCTGCCATTCGGCGGCGGGCGCTGGCGAGGTCATCCGCACAACAGTATGAGGGGAGAACGCATGTCCGACCATCTAGCAGCAACCATTGCAGCGCGCGCTCGACAGGTTTTCCAGGGGGGCTACCATTGATCCGAGGCCGTGGTGATCGCCGTCGGCGATCATTATATGGGCAAAACGTCGGACCTGTTGCTGCGGGCCAGCACGCCCTTTGGGGGCGGGATCGGTGGCTGCCGCGAAGAGGTCTGCGGGGCCTTGAGCGGCGGGGTGCTAGTCCTGGGGGCGTTGATGGGCCGCACCCTGCCTACTGAAGACAATGAGCATTTGCGTGCTCTGGTGCGCCTGCTGCGCGACCGCTTTCAGGCGGCGCTGGGCCACACCCACTGCAACCCCATTCGCGTCGCCCAGCCCACAGACTCGGGCCGACGTTGCGAGCTGGTGGTCGAACAGGGCGCGCGTCTGGTCGTCGAACTGATCGAGGACGAACGGCAAAAATAAGAGGACCGACGCCATCTCGGTATTTGCAGCCACGGCACTGTGCCGCGCAGGTCCGCAGGCGGCCGCGGTCCCCTCGTCCTCGCTTTGGTTCCTTCGCCCCCTGGGAGAAGGTGCGCCATAATGAGTTTTAACAAAATAGCTCGGTAACAGCCATTAGGATGGGCGGTTGAAACCGCAGCAACCGATTGCGGCGCCAACTTGTTGGCGATTGCAAGGGTTGGTGCAGTTTCAACTGCCTACGAGATGGCACGGCGGGTTACCGAAGTGAATCTCCTCCCGTCTCTACGGCAATGGGCGCCCCTGCGACTGCATAAAGGCGTACACGTCTTCCCGGCGAAAGGTTCCCTCCATTGGTCCCATGCGCGTGGTAGCCAGCGCGCCCACGGCATTGGCGAACAGCCCCGCCTTGTACAGCGACCACCCCGCGTCCAGGCCCACCAGCAGCGCCGCGTCATAGCAATCCCCCGCGCCAGTGGGGTCCACCTCCTCCACGCAGTACGCCGGAATAGGTAGCGCCTGCTCGCGAGTATACAGCGTCGAACCCGCCTCCCCCTGTTTCAGCGCCACCAGACGCACCCCCCGCCCTAGAAGCTGGCTTGCCCCCTCCTCTGGCGTGTTCGTGCCGGTGAGGGCGGTCAGTTCGGGGCCGCTAGGCAGGACAACGTCCGCCACATCCAGCACGGGCGCGCAAATGGCCCGCAGCCGCTCCAGGGGCATCAACTCCGGGCGCAGGTTGGGGTCCAGGCTGACCCGGCCCCCCCTGCCATGCACCTCCCTCGCCAGCGCATAGATCGTCTCGCGCATACTGTCGCTCAGGGTAAGCGAAGAACCCATCACGTGCAGGGCGCGGGTATCGGACAGATAGCCCTCTGGAATCTGCGAGCGTTCGACCAGCGCGGCGGCGGATTGGGGCAGGTGAAAGAGAAAGGAACGGCTGCCGTCCGAGCGATACGCCACAAAGGCAATACCCGTCAGTCGATCCGGTACGCGCCGGATGGCCGCACAGTCCAGGCCGTCCGCTTGCAGGCGATGGAGCACACAATCGCCGAAAGCATCCTCCCCCACGGCCCCCACAAACCCCACCGACGCGCCCAGGCGGGCCGCCGCGTCGGCGAAAATGGCGGGCGCTCCGCTGGGAAAAGGCCCCACGAACCCGGCAGGGGCGTCCAGCGGGCGGTCTCGCTCGCTGCGCATAATCTCGACCAGGGCTTCTCCGACTGTAACCAGGGCTGGCATCCTGCCCTCCTGTGTAAAAGTGATCGCACGCAGGCCCATTCTAGCGCCGCGCCCGTTGCCGGTCAATGCCCGACCATCGGCCCAAGCCCGTGCAGAGGCCAGCAAGGATGCTCAATGGCGCTAACTTTTCGCGGATCCCCCTCATCCGCCCTTCGGGCACCGGCATACATGCCGCTTTCTCCCGGGGGGAGAAGG
>JAAYXX010000377.1 GCA_012515695.1 Chloroflexota bacterium | reverse complement strand
GGCGCAACGCGCGCGCGCAATTCCTCTAGAGTCTGCTCATCCCACGTCTCGCCCGGCACAACCGGCTCGCCCTGGGTAAAGCGGTCCATGCGCGCCTCATATGCCGCATTGGACCAGGCGGTCAGTTCCAACGTGGCGGCGCGCTGCACCCGCACGCCGATTTCGCGCACCCGCGAGCGGGTCACGTGCGCGTACATCTCGTCTATGCGGTCCTGCAAGCTGATGGGGATGAGCGTGATCTGCATAGCGCCATTCTCCGCCAGACGGTACAGCAGGGTAGCCAGACGGGGTTTGGCATCCAGGTATACCAGCTCTACCCGATAGGCGTCTCCCAATTGCTCTTGCAGGCTGGCGGACAGACGGCCAAGCTGCACGGCAAAGGGGTTTTGCCCGCCCATTGCCTGATACGCCTGGCGGATGCGAGCATAGGCGAGCGGGCGCACAAACCAGTTGGGCACGGGCTTGTTCTGGGCCTCACGCCGTTTAAAGCGTCGCGCCCACGTCTCCGAGCCGTCGTATTCCTGCGGCTCCCCCTCGGTTATCAGCAAGACAACCGTGCGCGGATCGCTTTCCAGTGGCCGCTCTGGGGTGACATAGGGGATGTCCTGCTCGACCTTGCTGACCTGTTTGGCGTTGCCCGCATAGGCCACCACGGCGCTGAACAAGAATACAAAGGCGCCAGCAATCGCCGCCTGTGCCGACTCGACGGCCAGTAAGACGATTACCAGCGCCGCTACCAGCGCACTGATGATCAAACGGATACGCTGCGTCCGCACCTCATGGGCCGCAACCGTCCAATAGTTTACCAGGGACCAACCAAAGGCCACACCTGCGGCCAACAGCGCAACGCGATTCCACATCGTTCGATTTCCGAGCGACTAGCCCCCCATGTTCAGCAAAAAGCTGAGTAACACGCACACCACACCCGCGATAATCATGCGAACACCAGAGCGAAGTATATTCTCCTTGGCGACGCGAGCCAAAAAGACGCCCAGCCCGAAAAGCATCACCAGGGCGACGCCCAGCGATGCATAATAGCTGACAGAGATGCTCCCCCAGAGCTTGGTTAACGCAAAGGGCAACATGACCATCATTCCGGCGGCCAGAGGCGATATGCCATCAATGAACGAGACGGCTATCGCAGCGAACCGCGAGGCTCGCGCCTGGGTAGTATCGCTCAGATCGCGCAACATGGCCTGCTCAAGGTCTCGGAGGTCGTGCTTGCGCTCTGCCGACTCGGTCATGTAGGCCCCCCAAAAGCCGGAAATGCCCATAGCCATCGAGGTAGCCAGGCCGGTAAACAGCACGATTTTAGAATCCATGATACCACCGACCCAGGAACCCATCAGCACGCCGATCATCGTCAGGATGCCGTCAAAGGCGTTCATAGCCAGGTAGCGCCGACCTATTTCGTCGATACCGGCGATTCGGCGATACTCGGCACAACGCTGCAAAAAGGAGGACGCGTTCGCGCTGCGCTCGCGATATGAAGAGGGTGTAGCGGTAGTCACCTGTTCTGTTTGCTCCATTATTGTCTGATTTCCACTCATGATTTGATCCCCCTTATCAGGGGTCTATACGGTTGCCTGGACAGGAGCGGTAATCGCCCCTGTAAAGCTGCTCTTCAACCGGGAATATCAGTCATAATGGGATATTTGAGTGGGAACCTCGCTACACGGAGCGCGAGAGGGTGCACGCGGAGGAGGTGGCAATGTTCGAATGGTTCTTCAGCCCCATCGGGGCTACGTTGGTCATCGCAACTACTTGCAGGGTCAGCCGACTCGGTTTGTAACATTTGATTTTAGGCTCCTTTGTATTATCCTATC
>JAAYXX010000376.1 GCA_012515695.1 Chloroflexota bacterium | reverse complement strand
CCGGGCCTTTGCCCTGGCAGCGCAAACGGGCGCAGGTCTGGCGGGTATGGGAGCGCGCATTCACCGCCGAGGCGACGTATAGCGCCCCCGCCAGCGACGTGCAACTGGACGTCATCTTTACCGGCCCGGACGGGAGCCAGTTCACCGTGCCCGGCTTTTGGGATGGCGGCCAGACGTGGCGCGTGCGCTTTACCCCCACTCTGGAAGGCAATTGGTCGTATGTCACCCGGTGCAGCAACCCCGCAGACGGCGGTCTGCACAACCAGCAGGGGAGCTTGCAGGCGGACGCGGCCAGCGGCGAAAACCCGCTCTACCTGCACGGCGGCTTTATGCGGGTCAGCGAGAATGGCCGCTACCTGACCTACACCGATGGCACGCCTTTTTTCTGGCTGGGCGACACCTGGTGGTTCTGCCCGTCGGCCAAGATCCCCTTTGAGGGGTCTACTAACCCTGAATACGAGTCGGCCTTTAAAACGATGGTGGACACGCGCGCGCAGCAGGGCTACACCGTGGCACATTGGGCATTCCAGGGGCCAGTGTTTGGCGCCGACAAGGGCAAGGCGAGCTTTATCGCGTTGGCGCAACAGGAGATGATTGATCCGTCCTACTGGCAGCAGGTGGACCCCTATTTCGACTATGCCAACGAGGCGGGGCTGATTCCGGTGATTGGCCTGTGCTTTCACTCTGGCGGCGACATCCTAACCCTGGAGCAGTGGCAGTTCCTCTGGCGCTATGTGGTCGCTCGCTATGGGGCGCACGCTGTCACCTGGCTGATTACCGGGGAATATAACCATAAGCTGGGCGACCCCGAGACGCGCATCCCCAAAATGCTGGCTCTGGGGCAGTTCATCAAGGACGTGGACCCCTATCACCGTGCCATGACGGTGCATCCTGGCCCAACGAGTCTCGACAGGGGGCAGGCGTGGGATCAGCCGTGGTACGACCTGATCATGTTCCAGTCCGGGCATGTGAGCTATCCGGAAGCCGGGTTTTATTACAAGGTGTACGAGCGGGATGTACCCAAGCCGATGGTGGAAGGGGAGTGCAATTACGAGGGCATTCACAGGCTGACCGACGCCGATGTGCGCTGGTCGGCCTACCGCGCCATCCAGGCGGGATGCACTGGCTATACCTACGGCGCGCAGGGCCTCTGGTATCCCACGCAGCACGAACAGGACAGCACGTTCGACGAGTGGGGCGAGCGCACAACCTGGTGGGAATCGCTAAAGCGGCCCGGCGGCGCGCAGATGCAGCACTTGCGCGCACTGTACGAGTCCGTCGAATGGTGGCGGCTCGAACCGCAGCCCGACGCGGTGCGCGTTTACGGCTTTTCCAATTTCATGATGGACCCCCTGGTCAAAGCCGATGTGGGAAAGACCTACGTGGTGTACTTTTGCCGGGGCTTGAAAGCAGATTTCCATGCCTACTTGCGCGTGACGGATGCCAGCCCCTATCAGGCAAGCTGGTTCAACCCGCGCACGGGGGAAACCACGGCTCTGGACGGTCAGTTCGCCGGGCAAGATGGCGAAATGTTGCTGCCCGACCGGCCCGATGATTCCGATTGGGTGCTGGTGCTCAGACGGGCGACGGATTGACCGCCGCCCGCCGCCCCAAAAAGTGAGTAGATCGTAGGCGCGCTATCGCCAGCGCGCCTACGATACACAGCGGACACTGTTTAGCAGTTTACAGCACATCCCGTCGGCAGACGTTCCACGCGCCGAACAGGGCCACGATCAACGTGCCTACGCCGCTGGCTATCAACTGGGGCCATAGGGTGATCCCGTTTCGCTGGGCTGCCAACGCCATCCCGGGCACAGTCCAGGGGAACCACTCGCTGTATTCGCTCTGAAAGATGAACAGTGACACCACGACGGCGGCGATGCCCACCGCGATTGGCACTACAAACCCGTGCCAGCGCAATCCCACCCAGGTGTGGATAGAGATCAACAGGCAGCCAGCCAGGTAAGAGATGCCGACATAGCGCGCAAATGTTAGCCAGGGTATTGGCTCCTCGAACCCCAGGCCGGGCAGCAGCACGCTCAGGAGCAGCCCAGTGAGGACGATCCAGCCATACAGCGCCACCATGCTCAACGCGATGAGCGCCATGCCGCTAATTTGCTTGGCAACATAGACGGCGCTCCGCGGCAGGGGCAGGGCGAATAGATGCTTCCATTGCTGGTTCGAGTGTTCCAGATTGCTCAACAGCGTCGTCTCCAGGGTGATGAACAGCGGCAGCATCATCAACCCCCACAACAGCACGATCTGCTGCCCATAGTTTTCCCAGGTCGTAAGGCCATTACCAGGCGTAAAATACTCTGCCCTGTCCAGTATCAAAGCCATTTCCAGGCCCACAATTACCAGCGGGGCTATGGGTGCCAGCCACAAGGCCAGCGTTCTTTTCATCTTGAGTCGTTCTGCCCAGATCGCTCGTAAGTATGCCATCATTTTCGCTCCTTATTCCTGTATTGCGCCGACATAGCGCGCTTTGGTTTTTGCTGTTTCCTGCGCCCCGTTGGTCAGGGTCATGAACATATCTTCCAACGTGGGCTGTTCCAGTTGGATGTGGTACACGTTCACCCCGCCGCCTATCAACTGGGCATTGACCATGGCTGTATCCGAGTGCCCGTTGGCGGCGACGGTGATCCGGTGCCCGCCGTTTCTGTTCACCGTCCAGCCCGCTCGCTCCAGGATGGTCTTGGCCTTTTCCGGCTGGTCAACCCCCAGCACGACCTGCTCTTCCATTTGCGCGTGCAGCGCGTCCAGCGTGCCCTGAAAGCGCAGGCGGCCCTCCTGAATGATGCCGATGTGGGTAGCCACCTGCTCCACCTCCGCCAATAGATGGCTGGAGAGGAACACCGTCACGTTATAGTCCACGGGCAGGCGGCAAATCGTCTCGCGCATTTCCTGGATGCCTGCCGGGTCCAGCCCATTCGTTGGCTCGTCCAGGATCAACAGTTCCGGCTGGCGGAGCAGGGCCAGGGCCAGACCCAGCCGCTGCTTCATGCCCGCCGAATAGCCCGCCACGCGGCGGTCGGCGGCGTCCTCCATGCGTACCAGGTTCAGCACGTGCCCGATCTGGGCCTGGGTGCCATCGATCAGGCGGCGGGTAACTTCCAGGTTCTCGCGCCCGGTCAGGTTGGGGTACAGCGAGGGGGATTCGACCAGCGCGCCCACTCGCCCCAGCAGGGAGCGGCGCTGCTCGCATAGCCGCTCGCCAAATAGCCGCACTTCGCCCAGATGCGGGCGAATCAGCCCCAACAGCATGCGGATGGTGGTCGTTTTGCCCGCGCCGTTCGGCCCCAAAAAGCCGTATACGCTCCCCCTGGGCACTTCCAGGTCCACATTGTCCACCGCCGTCAGCCGCCCAAAGCGGCGCGTCAGCCCAAATGTCGTGATGGCTGGTTCAGAAGACATGAGTTGCTCCTTTCGCGTTGCAGATCGCCTCTGCGTTTTATCTCGTGATCGTATGTGCCCAACATACCAACCATCTGTCGCACGCTTATCATCCATTTGTCACGAATTTGTCGCAGAACAACAAAAATCCCCCACAGGTTTGCACCCGTGGGGGCAATTATCACGCTTTGGCGCAGGGCAATCAGGCGTGAGGCAGCCTCACCGTGAAGCAGCTTCCCTGCCCTTTGCGGCTTTCGACGGATACGCTGCCGCCCATCATCTCGGAAAGCTCTTTGACCAGGGCCAGCCCCAAACCAGCCCCTCCGCCATCTCGGATCGCAGATTCGCGGGCGCGGTCTGGTTCGCCTCGATAAAAGCGGTCCCAGATGTGCGGCAGGTCTTCCGGCGCGATCCCTTCGCCCGTGTCGCGCACCTGCAAGATCACGGCGTCTGCGTCGGCTGTTGCGGCTGCCACCACAATGCCGCCGGGGGGCGTGTGGCGGATGGCGTTACGTAGCAGGTTCGCGATCACCTGCTCCAGCCGCCCCTGGTCCACACAGGCGCGGGGCAGATCGGGAGCGATTTCGCTCACCACTTCCACCCGCCCGGCATTCCAGGCCAGGGGGGCGGCAGCCTCTACCATGCGCTGCACGACGGGCGCAACATCCGTGGGCTGGCAATCCAGGGCCAGCTTGTCTACCTCGGCTTGGGACAGGGTGAGCAGGTCGTCAATCAACCGTTGCAGGCGTAGCACTTCCCCCGCCATCACTTCCAGTTCGTGCCGCAGGGCATCGGGCGGGGTTTGCTCCCAACGCTGAAGCGCCGATTCCAGGATGGCGCTCACCGTAGCCACCGGCGTGCGGAGTTCGTGGGAAACGCTCGCCATCAGCTCGCGCCGCGATTGCAGTAGCCGGGACACGGTATCCCGCTGGGTTTCCAGGGCGTGCAGCGTGCGCTCCAGGTCGTCGGCCATCGCGTTAAAGTCGCTCTGCAACTGGCCTACCTCGTCCTCGCCGACCACCTCGACGCGGCTGGCATAGTCCCCCTGACGCAGCGCCCGCACGGTCTTGGCCAGCGTTTCCAGCCGACGCGTGGTTTTACGCGCCACGAGAAAAGAGAACAGCGCCGAAGGGGGCAGCAGGATCAGCAGGGTAAAGCCAGTTAACACCACCAACACGCTGAACGCGGGGAACACAAAGTGCAGCAACTCTTCGGTAACAGAGATCAGCAGGCGCAGGGCTTCCGGCTGAACGGGCGTCTCGATCTGGGAATAGGAAGAAGCAAGCAACGAAGCAAACATTCCCAGCAGAGCTACCGAGGCGACTATGACCAGGTGGGCATGGGTCATTGCCCACACCATGCGCTGGCGGCGCAGGCGGTCCCAGAATAGCCATACACGCACGCCCACGCGGGCAAACACATACCCCGGGCCAGTGGCTGACAGGAGCAGTACGTGGGCTGGGATGCCCACCAGGCTGGTGCCAAGCCAGACTTTATCCCAGCCCAGCAGGCGAACGGTGATCGTCAGGCCCGCCGTCATCATCACGCTCACCGCCACGCCCACGGCCAGCTCCCAGAGCGCCCGCTTTTTGCGCCCCCCTTTGGGCAGGCGGGTGCGTAGCACGACCCACATGCCACAGGTTCCGCACAGGAACAGCAAGCCATTGCCCAACACGGAGCGCGGGACATAATCCGCCTGTAGGAACAGCAGGAGCACGATCAACAGGCCCAGCAGCCAGGCTTCGACCAAGGCCCGCGCTGGATGGGCGGCCCAGAAGAAGCGTTGGCGCGCTCTGGTTTTCGCCGTCGCGGCGGTTTGTTGCGGCATGTTATTCCTCCGGTGTCAGCCGGTAGCCCACGCCCCACACGGTTTCGATGGCATCGCCCAGCGCGCCGAGCTTTTTGCGGAGCCGCAGGACGACGTTATCCACCGAGCGGTCGCCGGTGACGTAATTCTCCCCCCACACGGCATCCAGCAGGTAGGAACGGCTGAACGCTCGCCCCGGATTACGCAGCAGCAGGTGGAGCAGCTCAAACTCGGTGCGCGTCAGGTCCAGGGGCCTATTGTCCAGCGTGGCGAGATGGGCCTCTGGTTCCAGGCGCAAGCCAGCGTAATGCAGAGGGGCCGCCGTCTGGCGGCGGTCTTCGGCCAGGATTTGCTGCACGTGCGAGATGCGCCGCAACAGCGCCCGCACGCGCGCCGTCAATTCGCGCACGCTAAAAGGCTTGGTGAGATAATCGTCAGCCCCCACTTCCAGGCCTATGATCCGATCCACCTCTTCCTTGCGAGCCGTGAGCATCAGGATGGGCACCGGCGAAGTTTCGCGGATGCGGCGCAACACTTCCAGGCCGTCCAGCTTGGGCAACATCCAATCGAGGATCACCAGGTCGGGCTGGCGGGCGGCGTGCAATTCCAGCGCCCGCAGTCCATCGGCGGCGTGGGCCACCTCGTAGCCCAGGGCCTCCAACTCGCGCGCGATGACGCGGGCCAGTTCGTGTTCGTCTTCGACCAGGAGGATGGTTGGCATGACTGTGCTCCTCTCGAAAATCCCGGTTAATGGTAGCACAGGTTGAGCCAGTTGCACAATACGCAGGGCAATCGCATGTGGAGGGCTGGACAAAAGGGGACAATCATGTCACACGTCAATAGAGGAGTAGCCACCCATCAGGTGGAAAGTAGGGCCGTTCGCTGAGAGGCTCTACCGCCTCTCGCATATGGGCAATGGATTCGCCTAGATGGGCGGGTTCGGGGACCTGTTCCGCCCGAAAGGCGAATAATCGTGCAATCAATCACCACTATCGTTGGGGTGACGGGGGTTCTTGCAGGCCAGGAGAGCGAAACTGATCGCAGAATGGGGTCTACATAGACGTACCCCTCAAGCATGTGGGGATCATCATGCGATCAGTTTATAAAGCCTGACTATCCTCAGCCAAAGTCTCTCTGTCCATCTCGTCCGCGGCTGCCGAGAGCAGGCGGAACACCTTGAGCTGGGCATCGTCGAGCTTGCGGCCACAATGTTGGGCGAGGCGCATGCCTTCTTCGTAGAGGGCTACCGACTCGTCCAGGCTGAGGTTGCCATTTTCGAGCCTTTGTATGACTCGCTCTAGCCTATCATAACTGTCTTCAAAGCTAAGCGTTTCAATCTCATCGTAGGTATTCATAAACGCAGTAATGCCTCCTGATTTTTCAACGGCTGTCTTTTGCTACCCGGGTAATTTCTGCTCCCAGGTCGCCATCCTGAAGCCGTATAATCACCTGCTGGCCCTGATGGGCCTGTTCGGCCTTGACCAGGGTTCTGCCCGTTTGGGCGTCCTGGATGGCCGCGTATCCTCTGTTCAGCACGGCGTTAGGGTTCATGGCCTGCAATCCAGCCTGGGCCGCGGCCAACTGCGTGCGCCGCAGCAT
>JAAYXX010000375.1 GCA_012515695.1 Chloroflexota bacterium | reverse complement strand
TGTGCAGGACATCGGGTTCTTCCTCCTCGGCGGGCATGGTGGGAAGGTTGGCGACGATGGCTTCTAGCAGTTCGCCGGTTCCCACGCCTTGCAGGGCCGAGATGGGCAGTGGGTCGCCCATGCCAAGGGCATAGAACTCGGGCAGGTCGATTTCGCGCTTGAGGTTGTCGGCTTTGTTGACGGCCAGCACGATAGGCTTGGCCGTGCGCCGCAGGATGTCAGCGATAGCATGGTCGGGGGCAGTGATGCCGGTAAGAATGTCCGTTACCAGCACGATCACGTCTGCTTCGACCATTGCGACCTGGGCCTGAGTCTGGATCTGTTTGGTGATCTCGTCCGAGGGGTCAGTGACGAGCCCGCCGGTGTCTACCAGGGTAAACACGGACCCGCCCCATTCCACATCGGCGTATTGTCGGTCGCGGGTAGTGCCGGGAATTTCCTCTACGATAGCCAACCGTTCTCCTACGAGCCGGTTGAACAGGGTTGATTTGCCAACATTGGGCCGCCCTACGAGAGCGACCAGTGGTTTCCTTTTTGCCATATCTCACTCACTTCTATAGACAGGGCGGGCTGGCGCGAGTTTGTGACTCGCTGGCGGAAATGGACCAGCCTGTCCCATGCTGTTCAGCGCAACTAGCTGCCGGGTGCGGTGGTCACCGTCGGTTGTGTGCGTGTCGGCGCGGCTAACGGCGGTGCTGTGCTGGTGGGGGTGGGTTGTCTCCCAGAAGACGATGTGGCGTCGGACGCAGCCGTTGGCTCGGGCGTTGGGGTAGGGGCCTCGGTAATCACCACCTCGATATAGGCAGGCGATATACTTGTGACTGTCAGGTCGGCCAGTTCCTCGTTCTGGGATACCATCGGGTCTACCATCGTTTTTACCTGATGTTTGCCGACACCCAGGCCGCTCAAGTCGACATAAGCGGACAGCAAATCCAACTGGAGATCATCCAGCACGACAGCCGGGCCGGTGAGGATGACGTCCACGCTGGGCACAGAGAGCTTGGCCTGGAGGCCATCCTGAATCTTGCGGGTTTGTATGGGTAGTTCGACGGTAGCGCCGCCGACGACTGGGTCAATTTCAACGGTGACCAGCACGTCTTGCAGTTCGTTCTCATCCTCGCTCAATACGGACACGCCGGGGGGCAGTTGAAGCGGGAGCCGCTTGGCTAACATGCTTGTCGCGCCGGTGGTATCCACTTCGCCATCTGTTGTCACGAGGCCGGGCATTTCTGCTACTATTGCCGGTGGCCCGGAAACCGTCACCGTGGCGGGGTGGACTTCGACGCTGCTGACGAAATAGCCTCGCGCGGGCTGACCGGTGATCAGTGCCCTCACAGCGACCTCACGATAGTTCAATTTCTTCTCAATGTCGAATGATATTTCGACGGTCTGCGGCGACAATCTGACTTCTCTGACCACCTGACCTTTTTCGTCGAGGGCGCGGGGTTCGACGGTGCGTTCCACATGCTCCCGCTCACCGCCGACAGAAACGGCGGCTACGATAGAGGTAACGCGCTCTACTGCGGAGGCGGGGCCTTCGACGCTGACAAAGCGGGGTTCGCTTTCTGGAGGTGGGTCGATGGTATAGCCGAGAGGGATTGAGTCGCGATCTGTGATCTCAATGGCGACTTCCATAGGAACTTTGCGGACTGGTTCCAGTTGGACGTAGATAGATTCTGGTTGCGTGCTGACAATCGTGACGGTCCCGTCTGAAGAGGTGACTTTGACGGGAACAGAGTGCAGGCCCTCTTTCAGGTTGCGCCAGTCTACCGTAGCGCGAAAGCTGTCTACGGTCAGGCTGTTCCAACTGGAAGCAAAGGCTTTGATCTGCACGCGCGCGGATTGTGCCGGGTTATTGACTACTTCGAGGCCGCTGGGAGCATTCACGACCTCGATGGGGATGGCCTCGGGGAACCAGGCAGTTTGCGGCCTATCGTTCTGGTACATGGCGTAAACCCAGATTACGACGGCCAGCACCAGGGCCAGCGATACTGTCCCGATATTATCAATAAACTTGCGACGTGGTCCCCCGCTTTTGGTCACGAGTATCCCCTATGCTGGTGTAGAATGGTCATCAGGAGCGGCTTTGCGGTTCGAACGGCTGTTGAGCCAGGGGAACAACCCGCGCCGACTGCTGCTCTGGCGGCGCAGGAGGGCCTGCATCAGCGTTACGAGCCGCCGCTCATCAAGATGCCTGACGATGCGCCCATTACGGGCCATTGAGATGATGCCGGTCTCTTCAGAGACAACGATGGCGATGGCGTCCGTTTGTTCGGTAATGCCCACGGCTGCCCGGTGTCGCGTGCCCAGGTGTGTATCGGAGACGATGGCTTCTGCCAGGGGCAGAACGCAGGCGGCTGCGATAATTCGGTCTCCGCGCACGATGACTGCACCGTCGTGCAGGGCTGTATTCGGGAAAAAGATGGTCTGAAGCAGTTCGCTTGCGACGACGCTGTCCATTTCGACGCCTGTCTCGACATGATCCTGCAAGCCGGTTTCGCGCTCAATGACGATCAATGCCCCATGTCGCCGCTCGGACAGATGGCGGCAGGCGGACGCGATTTCGGTGATGGTTCGCTGGAGATTGATGTCGGCGCTGCTGGAAAAGAGTGCGGCTCCTCCGGCGCGTCCGAGGCGATCCAGGGCACGGCGCAGTTCGGGCTGGAGGATGATCGCGATGATCAGCATCAGGGCTTGCGCGCCGCTTCTCATCAGCCAGTTGAACGCGGTAAGCCCGGCGATGGTGCCGATCAGGGCGATAATCAGGGCGAGCAAGATGACGCCGCGCAAGAGCTGGACAGCCTGCGTGCCGCGTACCAGCCACAGGATGCTATAGATCACTGCGGCCACCAGCAGGATGTCAATAAGGTTGCGCAGGTCGATTTTGGACAGGATCCAGAGGATGTTCTCCACCTAGTCAGTATCCTTGAACAGATCTACCAGGACGGCCTTCTGGGCGTGTAAGCGGTTCTCCGCTTCATCGAACAGCCAGGAATGCGGGCCATCGGCCACTTGGTCTGTGATCTCTTCACCGCGATGAGCGGGGAGGCAGTGCATGATGCCGACGTTTGGCTGGGCAAGAGCGATTAGTTCGGCGTTCACCTGATAGGGCGGGAACACGGCGCGACGCTCGGCCGCCTCGGCTTCCTGGCCCATGCTGGTCCAGGTGTCCGTGTAGATGACATCCGCGCCTCGGACGGCTTCTTTTGGGTCTCGCAAGAGTTGCACCGAACCCCCATACCTGGCGGCTTCTTGCGTGGCCTGCTGCACGACCTCTGGCAGCGGGTCATAGCCCACGGGCGTGGCTGCTACGATGTGCATGCCCATCTTGGCCCCGCCAAATAGCAGCGAGTGCAGGACGTTGTTGCCATCTCCTACGTAGGTTAACTTGACCCCCTTGAGTCTTCCCAGTTTTTCGTAGATGGTGAGCAGGTCAGCCATCCCCTGACAGGGGTGGTTAAAGTCTGACAGGCCGTTGACGACTGGCACGCTGGCCCATTGAGCCAGAGCGAGGATGTCGGCGTGAGCGAACACGCGGGCCATGATCACGTCTACGTAACGACTTAACACCCTGGCCGCGTCGGGGATACTCTCTCGCTGCCCGAGCTTGATCTCGTCGGGAGAGAGGTAGATGGCATGTCCGCCTAGGTGGACCATCGCCATTTCAAAGGAGACACGCGTGCGCAGAGAGGGCTTTTGGAAGATCATGGCGAGTGTTTTGCCGTCGAGGTAGGGCTTGTTGCGCCCTTCGGCCCGTTCCGTCTTGAGGACGATGGCCAAGTCCAGCAGTTCCTGTATTCTGGCAGGTGACAGGTCTGCCAGGCTGATAAAGTCCTTCTTTGGTATCATTCCTCGTCCTTTCGCCATTCCTTGCGTGGGGCAGCGGCCTGCGGTGGGCTGGCCGTCTGCTCTTCGTCGAGGCGTTTCCTGGCCCAAACCAGGTCATAGTCCACTTGCCAGCGGTCCGTGCGGATGTCCTGCAATCCGAGCGCGCGCAGGTGACGCTCCAACTGGCCCCGGCCATGTATGCGACGCGGAAAGAACCGCGCTTCGCTGCCGACACGATTCGACACGAGCAGCAGGCCGCCGGGTTTCAGCACGCGCAGCATCTCGCGCAGCACCTGTTGGGGGTGCTGCATAAACTCGAGCGCCTCCAGGCAGGTGACACCGTCTACGCTCGCGTCGGCAAAACCCAGTGCCTCGGCATCTTGCTGGATGAATGCCGACTCTTCTGGATAGTCGGCGAGCGATTTGCGGGCGACGGCCATCATTGGCAGGGAGCGGTCTATGCCGATGACCATTCCCCCGTGATCCCACTGGCGCAAAAGAGCCAGGGGAACGCGCCCGGTTCCGGTGGCCACATCGAGCACGATGGGCGACGATTCGACGGGAGGCAGCGCCTCCGCCAGCGGGATGCCGAGGTAGATAGACTCGTTGACGCAGTGCATATTCTTGACCGCGTCGTAACGCCCGGCAAACCAATCATACAACCGCGTTACCACTCGCGGGCCGAGATACGTGCCCTCTGTGGTAATCAATAGCCAGTAGGCAAGGCCGCCCACGATGGCAGCCAACAGCCCAATTCCGATCCACATAATCCTGTTCAGACCCAGTATATCGCTGCAAGAGCGATAAATGACACAACAGGCCGACGAGCGCCGCCAGCGCAAAAGATACGCGACTCCAAGGGGCGGCGACCAGGTGCCTCGCCAGAAGCACCCCAGGCGGCCTTTACCGAAGGGCCAAAGGCAAGCGACACCGGGCTTTTGACGGCGCGATTTATTGGCGTTGGTGTGATGGCCCGTTGCATCGGCCCCTCCGGTTGATTTTGCATTATTATACCATAGCCTCGCACCATATAGAAAAAACGAGAGGTAAAGGGCCAGTTCGGCTCGCTCGCGAGGGTGAGGCTGGTGCGATATTGGTTGACCTGCGGGATGCGGCTTGTATAATGAGCGTGTGTCATCTACCGGCTGGACTGAACCGCTGCCTGGCGGTTTCGGACACTCGACATTCCCCAGGCTCTTCCCCTTTCGCCATCCTTTCATGCCACATACGTCGCTCAATAGCTTTTTGTCAGACATGCGTGGGCGTTGGGTTCGCCCATGCGTATTCAGTGCGCGCCAGAAGCGCAACCTGGCGCGGGAATAGGAGGGGAGCGATGGATTTGCCCGGTAAGGGAATACCTTATTGGCTGGATAGCACGTCCAGAACGAACTACCCTGCCCAACAGGGGGACCTGGACGTGGATGTGGCGGTGCTGGGCGGCGGGATTGTGGGCGTGACGGCGGCCTTTTTGCTGAAGGATGTCGGTATGCGGGTGGCGCTGGTGGAGGCGCGGCGCGTGCTGGAAGGGGTGACGGGCCACACGACCGCCAAGCTGACCTCGCTGCACCGGCTGATCTACAAGCCGATGATGGACCGATTCGACAGGGAGCGGGCATATCTGTATGCGGAAGCGAATCAGGCGGCCATCGAGTTGGTGGCTGCGCTGGTGGAGCAGAGGGGGATTGATTGCGATTTCGCCCGGTTGCCCGCCTATACCTATGCGCTGCGCGATAGCGAAATCGCTCAGGTTGAGGCGGAGGTGCGCGTCGCGCAAGAGCTGGGATTGCCTGCCTCTTTTGAGCAGAATGTGCCTCTGCCCTATGACACGCTGGGCGCGGTCTGTTTTCAGCAGCAGGCCCGTTTTCACCCGCGCAGGTTTCTGTTGGCGCTGGCGGACACGATACCCGGAGATGGGAGTCACATTTTCGAGCACACGGTGGCGCTGGATGTAGACGATGGGCGGCCCGTCGTCGTGAGGACGAATCGGGGCAAGATTCGGGCGCGGGATGTGATTGTGGCGACGCACTTTCCCTTTCTTGACCGGGGCCTGTATTTCACTCGGCAGACGCCCAAATATTCCTACGTGCTGGGCGTGCATGTGAACCAGCCAGCGCCGGAGGGTATGTTTATCACCGTGGAACGGGAGGATTACCAGTCCATTCGCCCGCAGCCCACCGATGAAGGCATGATGCTGATCATCGGTGGGGGAAAGCATATCACCGGGCAGGGCGGCGATACCCGGCGATATTACCACAATCTGGAGAATTGGGTGCGCCAGCATTTCGATGTGCGGTCTATTTCCTATCGGTGGTCTACGCAGGACAACTATCCGGTGGATGGCGTGCCCTTTGTGGGCAAGTATACCCCTATCTCGCACCACCTGTACGTGGCAACTGGCTTTTTCGGGTGGGGGATGACCAACGGCACGGCGGCGGCCATGTTGCTCACGGACATGCTGCTGGGGCGCGCGCATCCCTGGGAGGCGGTTTATGACCCGTCGCGAGTGTGGCAGCCCAGGACGCTGGTGGGGATTGCCCAGCGCGGCAGCCAAAACGCCGGGCGATTATTGAAGGACCTGATGTCTGGCGGGGAGCATCTGACGCCGGAGGATATTGCTCCGGGAGATGGGAAGGTCATCAACTATGAGGGGCGCAAGCTGGCCGCGCATCGCGATCTGGAAGGCAAGTTGCACCTCGTCTCGGCCATCTGCGGCCACCAGGGATGCACGGTTACCTGGAACAGCGCCGAGTCCACCTGGGATTGCCCGTGCCATTCGTCGCGCTATACTGTGGACGGCGAGTTTATCCACGGCCCCACCGTGAGGAACCTGGGTAAGGTGGAAATAACGGAGCAAGAAAAACAGCCGGAACTCGCATAGCGTTCCGGCTGTTTCAGCGCAAGCGATTTGATCTACAGGGCCTCGACAATCTCAAGAGCGGACGGTTTTGTAGGTGCGCCATTCTATCGCGGGTTTGCGCGCCTGCAAGGCGCGGCTACTGAACTCGTCAACAGAGGGGGGCTTTTAGGCATCATGATCGTCGCACTCGAGTTCCTGTTGCCAACCGTTCTCCAGACCGGCGTAATCCAGGGCGGCGAGGGCGGCTTCGTATTCCTCTGCCAAAAGCCGCCGCCCCAGGGTGGGGTGGCCGACAGCTCGATGGGCCGGGAAGTATTGCGCCATGAGGCTGATGTGGATTTGCGGCGAGAGATGCTCGGCGATCCAGCGCAACACCTGGGGCGTCTGCGACAGGCCGTGGGGCAGCACCAGGTGGCGCACGATCATTCCCCGGCGGGCCAGCCCCTTGTCGTCGAGCACCAGTTCGGCCCCGACCTGACGGCGCATTTCGAGCAGGGCGGCCCGATTATGCTGCACATAATCCTGATAGCCCGACAACTGGCGGGCTACCTCGTCGTCGGCGTACTTGCTATCGGGGAGATAGATGTCTATCACACCCTCTAGCAGGCGCAGCGTTTCTACGCTGTCGTACCCGCTGGTGTTATACAGCAGAGGTATCCGCAGCCCGCGTTCCGCCGCGATCTCGACCGCCGCCAGCAGTTGGGGCACGTAATGGGTGGGCGTCACGAAATTGATATTGTGGCAGCCCTGTTTCTGAAGGCGCAGCATGGCATCGGCCAACTGCTCCGCGGTCATTTCGCGCCCCACGCCTTGCTGGCTGATGGGATAGTTCTGGCAGAAAAGGCAGCGGGCGGTGCAATGCGAAAGGAACACCGTGCCCGATCCCCGCGTGCCGCTGATGGGCGGCTCTTCCCAGGGGTGCACGTTGGCGCTGGCGACGCGGGCCAGTAGCCCGGCCCGGCAGAAGCCTGTTTCGCCTTGCAGCCGATTGACGCCACATGCGCGAGGGCACAGGTTGCAGGCCGCCAATCGTTGCATGGCGGCCTGCACGCGCGCGTGCAATTCGCCCGCGCGATGCAGGGCGATGTAACCCGGTTGGATGATTTCGCCCATTTATCGGCGGTCCTTCTCGAACCGACGAAAGCGCTCCCACTCGGGAATATTGTCGTCGGCGTCGCGGGCAGCCTGCCGCAGCTCCAATATCTGGTCGCGCAGGAGGGCAGCCTTTTCGAATTCGAGGTTCTGGGCGGCAGTCTTCATCTGCTTTTCCAGTTCCTTGATCAGGCGGTGGGCCTCATCCTTGGGAATCTCGGTGGCTACCTTGTATTCCGCCCTGTCCTCGGCTGCCATACGCACGCGCTGCGTCAGGTCGCGAATTTCCTTGACGATGGTGCTCGGCGTGATGCCGTGCTCCTGGTTGTATGCGGCCTGTATCTCGCGGCGGCGGTTGGTCTCGTCAATGGCCTGTCGCATCGAGTCGGTGATACGGTCGGCGTACATGATGACCTGCCCCTCGACGTGGCGGGCGGCGCGCCCGACAGTCTGGATCAGGGCCTGGGTGGAGCGCAAAAAGCCTTCCTTGTCAGCGTCGAGAATGGCGACCAGGGAGACTTCGGGCAAGTCCAGCCCCTCGCGCAGCAGGTTGACGCCCACGATCACGTCATAGACGCCTGCGCGCAGGTCGTGCAGGATGTCCACGCGCTCCAGGGTGACAACCTCCGAGTGCAGGTAATGCACGTTCAACCCCGCCTCGCGCAAATACTCGGACAAGTCTTCGGCCATACGCTTAGTCAGGGTAGTGACCAGCGCCCGCTGGCCTTTCTTGGCCCGGCGTTGCAGTTCGGTGATCAGGTCGTCGATCTGCCCTTCGGTGGGACGGACGCTGATTTCGGGGTCGATCAAGCCGGTGGGCCGGATGATCTGCTCGATGATCTGCGAACTCTTGACCCGCTCGTAGGGTCCCGGCGTGGCCGAGACGAACACGCACTGATTCACGTGGTTCTCAAACTCCTCAAAGGTGAGCGGGCGGTTATCCATTGCCGAAGGGAGGCGGAAGCCGAAATCCACCAGCACTTCTTTGCGCGAGCGGTCGCCATTATACATTCCCCGCACCTGTGGGATGGTCATATGCGACTCGTCCACGAACATCAGGTAATCGTCGGGGAAATAGTCGAGCAGCGTCCAGGGCGCGGACCCGGCCTCCCGTTGGGACAGATGCCGGGAATAGTTCTCGATGCCCGAACAGTAGCCGACCTCGCGCAGCATTTCCATATCGTAGCGCGTGCGCTGCTCCAAACGCTGGGCTTCGAGCAGCTTTTCCTCGTTACGCAGGCGCACAAGCTCTTGCTCTAGCTCGGCCTCGATGTCCTCGATGGCCTTGGAGAGTTTTTCCTGGGGCGTGATGAAATGCTTGGCCGGGAATATGTCGATATAGCGATGCTGGAGCAGCGTTTGCCCGGTGAGGGTGTCAATCTCTAGAATGCGCTCGATCTCGTCGCCCCAGAACTCGATACGGTAAGCGGTATCCCCATACGCGGGCATTACCTCCAGGGTGTCGCCGCGCACGCGGAACTTGCCGGGCGACAGGACGGCATCGTTGCGCTCGTAAAAGATGGTGACCAGATGGCGCAGCAATCGCTCGCGATTGCGCGTCTCGCCCTGTCGCAGGTTGACGACGACCTTGCCATATTCCTCCGGGTCGCCCAGGCCATAGATGCACGATACAGAGGCCACGATGACCACGTCGCGCCTGCTGAACAGCGCCGAAGTAGCCATCAGGCGCAGCCGGTCGATCTCCTCGTTGATTTGGGCGTCCTTCTCGATATACGTATCCGTGCGCGGGATATACGCCTCGGGCTGATAGTAGTCGTAATAGCTCACGAAATAGCCCACGGCGTTATGCGGGAAGAACTCTTTGAACTCGGAGTAGAGCTGCGCCGCCAGGGTCTTGTTGTGCGCGATAATCAGAGTGGGCCGCTGTAGCTTCTCGATTATGTTTGCCATGACGTAGGTCTTGCCCGATCCCGTTACGCCCATCAGGGTTTGATACTGGTCGCCCCGCTGGATGCCCTCCACCAGACGGGCGATGGCCTGCGGCTGATCGCCCATTGGCTGGAAATCGGAGACAAGCTGAAACGCCTGGGTATGTTCTTGCTGTATAGTCTGTTGGTTCATGATTTCACCTACCATCCCCTAATAGTACATCTGTTCTGTTTGTAAAGCAAACGAGGAATTGGGGATGTGGCTGGATGGCACGGCTGCCCGTTCAGCCACGCAGTTCGATGGCAGCCTGACCGCTCTCGATCTTGGCATAGGCATAGCCGCCGTAGCGCAAAGGGCCGGGGTTGACGATGCGGGTGCTGCCGATGGTGTCCATGCCGCGACCCTCGTGAATATGGCCGGTGAAGCAGACCAGCGGTTGATGCGTCCCGATGAAGCGGCGGATGGCACGGCTGCCCACGTGGCGGCCAATGCTGGCCAGGTCTGCGACGGTGTCGTAGGGGGGCTGGTGGGTAACCAGGACGAGGGGAGTATTGGCGGGCAGGTCTGTTACGGCCTGAGCGAGAAAGGCTTCTATCTCCTCCTCGTCGTACTCGTTTGGGGTTGGCCTGGGCGCGGGCAAAGAGCCGCCCACGCCGACAAAGGCGATGCCATTGTTGATGACATGTCGGGCGTGCAGGTTGATCCCCTGTTCCGTGAGATAGGCGGCCACCTCGGCGTAATCGCAGTTGCCGGGAACCGCCAGTAGATGCTGGTTATAGCGGCGTACGGCGCTCACGACATCCTCGGCGGCTTCCCTGTGTCCAAAGTGGGTCAGGTCACCTGTCAACAGCACGAGGTCGGCGGCGGCTATGTCCGAAGCAATAGCGTTCAGCCTGCCCAGGTTGCCGTGAATATCCGTCATCGCGACCACGATCATGTACCGCTCCTCCTTCCATTCTGCGCACACTTCCAAAGCGTATTATAGCATGGAGTAACGCAGGTGAATACCTGTATAACGCCGGGGAGGAGGCCTGGCCTTGAAACGCCGGGCGTATTGGTGGTATGATGTGAGGCGATATGGCCGCCGCCGGGGAATGAGGATGTGCGCCCAGACGGTAGAGCAGGCAGCGGGCGATACCGTTGCGCTGGCGTATCTACACGAATTCGTAGCGACTGACCAAGAAAGGGGGCCTGACATGACGGAAGAGCGCCTGGTGGATCGGTTCCTGGTGTTGGATGCTCATTGCGATAGCCTGATTCTGCGGCTACAGCGTGGCGACTCGATGGACCTGGCCGTGGACGACCCGGCCTATCAGGTGGACCTGTCGCGTCTGCGGCAAGGCGGGGTGGATTGCCTGTTTACAATGGTGGGTGATGGCGACCTGGCTCAATCGAGCGTGTTGATTGATGCCGCTTACCAGATGGCCGCGCTGCATGGGGATGCTTTTGCTATCTGCCTGACGGCGGCTCAGGTGCGGCAGGCGCGCAGCGAGGGCAAGATCGCCCTGGTGCTGACTATCGAGGGGCAGGCGATGTTTGCGGAGAACCTGGCCCATCTGCGTAACTGGTACAGGCTGGGTGTGCGGATTGCGAACATCAGCCACGGCGGGGGGATGCCCCCTGAACTACAGTGTGACGACAGCTACTTTGGCTATATCAGCCCATCGGAGAGGGAAAACCTGCGGCAACAATCCAAGGGGTTGACCCCGTTTGGCTGGGATGTGTTGGCCGAGATGACCGACCTGGGCATGGCGGTAGACCTGGCGCACATCAACGACGCGGCCTTTTGGGAAGTACTGGAAAAGTCGTCGGTGCGGGTGTGCTACACGCACGGCAGTTGCTACGCCCTCTGCCCTCATTCGCGGGCGTTGACAGACGAGATGATGCGCGCGCTGGCAGAGCGGGGCGGGGTGATGGGGATTGCTTTCTATCGGGCTTTTATCGACAGGGAGGACCCCAGCCTGGAGCGGCTGTGCGACCACTTTATCCACGCCCTGGAGGTGATGGGGCCGGATCATGTGGGCATCGGCTCGGATTTCGACGGGACCACTCGCCTGTGGCGGCCTATCCCTGAGGATGTGAGCTATATGGAGGAACTATTCCAGGCGTTGTCCCGACGCGGGGTGGACGCGGCGACCCTGGAAAAGATCGCTGGCGAGAATTTCCTGCGCATGTTGCCAGCGTAGACCCTCGCGGCTGCCAGCAGGCGAGGGTGACGCTGGGCGTGTGGAGAATCGGAGAACGGAGAGAATGACGGAACGGATTTACCCGTTGACGTTTACCCCCGAGTTTCGAGACTATATCTGGGGTGGGCGTCATTTGGAGACGGTTTTCGGGCGGCAGTTGCCGCCTGGCATCGTGGCCGAGAGTTGGGATATCTCGGGTCACCCCAGTTCGCCCACGCGGGCGGATGCGGGGTATTGGCAGGGGCGCACGCTGCCAGAGATCATGGAGGCGCTGGGCGCTGATCTGGTGGGGAGCCATTCTGCCGAGATGCTGCGGCGGGGCAAATTCCCGCTGCTGGTCAAGTTGCTGGATGCAAACAAGAACTTGTCTGTGCAGGTGCACCCGGATGACGCCTATGCTCGCGAGCATGAGCATGGCGAACTGGGCAAGACCGAGATGTGGTACGTGTTGTATGCCGAGCCGGGGACCGAACTGATATACGGCCTGGCAAAAGGAGCGACCAGGGAGAGCTTTCAGGCGGCTATCGAGCAGGGGACGGTGGAAGGCCAGTTGCACCGGGTTCGCATTCAGGCCGGTGACGCCGTCTATGTGTCGGCGGGCAGTGTACACGCGCTGTTGGCCGGGGCGGTGGTGGCCGAGATTCAGCAGAACTCGGACATCACATATCGGGTGTATGATTGGGGGCGCGTGGGCGAGGATGGCAAGCCGCGCCCGCTGCATATCCAGCAAGCCCTGGACGTGATTGATTGGGGGCTGATCGAGCCGGGGCCTGTCCAGCCGGTAACGCTGGCGGACAACGCGGGGATGAAATGGTCGCGGCTGGTCCAGTCGCCCCACTTTAGCGTGGAGCGGGTGGAACTGGCGGCGGGCGCCGAGTTCCACGGGCGCTGCGATGGGCGGACGTTCGAAATCTGGGGCTGCATGACCGGCGAGGCGGCGGTACACTGGGCCGACGAGCCAGCAAGCGCGCCGGTGACTGTGCGCGCTGTGCGATTCGTGCTGTTGCCTGCCGCCCTGGGCGAGTATACCATCCGCGCTACCGAGCAGAGCACCATGTTACGGGCGTATGTGTAAAAGTTGCATAACAAGCTGTGGTAAACAGAGCGACCGACAGTTGCGTCGGTCGCTCTGTTTTGTGAGTGTGCCGTCAGCGCGCGGCTATGACTCGGTCGCCACAGCCTTGCGCGAGTGGACGCGCTGCCAGCCTGCCAGGGCTGCGATGGTGATGGCTACGCCTACCCACAGCGTGTAGACCGCCGCCCAACCAAAGCGATCCTGCAGGCTGCCGACGAGGATGGCACTGAGCGCGCCGCCCACGTAGGACGCAAAGTCGAACGTGCCTGCTGCGGACGACACCTGGCCGCCCGCGCCAAGGCTGAGGGGCAGCGATGACATGAGCATGGCGTTTATGCCGTGGCTGGCGAGCGCGGTTGCGGCCATCAGCCCGGCGGGCAACCACCAGGTTTGCGTGCCACCGATGGCGTATAGGCCCAGAACAGTCAATACCATCAGCGTCGCCAGGCCCAGCACCACCGGCACTTCGCCGTGTTCGTCGCCTCCCCGAACCAGCCACCCGGCCAAAAATGCTCCGCCCATGCCCGCGATCGGGATCAGCACGCTGCTCAGGGCGGCCATCGGTAGCGCCAGGCCGGTTTGCTCCATCAGGTAGGTTGTGCTCCACAGCGTCAGGCCGTCTTTGATCATGCCGGAAAGGAAGCAAGTACCCAGCGCCCAGCGCAGCGTGGGATGGCGCAAGATGCCCTTTAGTGGGCCCAGGATGTCCATAGCGCCGCTTTTGGGTGCGGCAGCCGTGGGCGCGGCCTCGGACTGGGGCGCTGGGCTGGGGGGCGCGTCGCGGGCTATGCTGTACCAGGCGGTCGCCGAGGCGAACAGGAGCAGTCCCGGAATCCAAAAGGCGGCTCGCCAACCCCATTGACTGACCAGCCAACCGGTCATTGCCCAAGACAGCGCATGCCCGGCGACATAGCAGGGCGAGAAAAGGGCAGTGATGCGGCCACGTTGTTGGGGTGAGAACCACCGGGACAGCGTTTTCATCAGCGGTCCCCAGCCGGTGGACTGTGCCCAGCCGTTGAGCATCCACAAGGCGGTCATCACGAGCAGCGAGCTGGACGTAGCGAACAGCACGTTCAGCAGGGCAGAGACACCCAGCCCCAAGGCAACGAACCTCCGTGCGGATACACGGTCGCCCAACTGACCGTTGACAAGCTGGCCGATGGCATACACCCAGTAGAAGCTGCTGCCGATGAGGCCCGCCACGGTTCTGTTCCAGCCGAACTGCTCTTGCATCGCCGGGAGGGCGACCGCCAGATTCACCCTCCCCAAGTAATAGCTAGCATACGTGATCCAGCAGATGATAAAGATGCGCTTTTGCCAGGAGCGCATCGTCTGCGTGTGCATTGTCTCGGTTGCGTGCATGGCGTGTCAGTCGAACAGGAATACGGTGCGCACGTTGCCTTCGACGCCTTTGTATAGCCGGTCAAAGACAGCCTGCCCATCTTCCAGGCGCGCATACTCGCTAATGAAGGGGTCTACGGAGATGCGGCCCGACGCGACCAGTTCCACGCAATCGGCATACTCGCCATTGGAGGCGCACACGCCATAGACGGTGATCTCGCGACTGACGACGCTTTGCAGGTCCATTTCGACACGCGGCGAAACGTTGCCGATCAGGGTTAACGCGCCCGCGTTGCGCGTGATTGCCAGGGCCGTATCGAACGTGCTTTGGATGCCCACGGCTTCGATGGCAGCGTCGGCTCCATCGGCTCCAGTCTCGGCGCGCAGGCGCTCTAGCAGGTTCGGCTCGTCGGCACGGAGGGTAACGTCGGCGCCGATCTGGGTGGCCAGCTCTAGCTTGGCCGGGGAGATATCGGTAACGATGGTCTTGCCCGCGCCCTTGAGTCGAATGGCTTGCAGGGCGACCAGCCCCACGGCTCCCGCGCCCACGATCACCACTGTGTCATTCAGCTTGAGCGGGGTGCGGTTGGCGGCGTGAATGCCGATGGAAACCGTTTCGATCAGGGAAGCCTGGGCATAGCTGAGGTTGTCGGGCAGGTGGACGGCGATCCAGTAGGGGACAACCACGTATTCGGCCATTGCGCCATGTCGGCGGTAGGTTCCTTCGGAAACGCCGATTACCTGGCGGTTCTCACACATGTTATAGTGGCCGCTCAGGCAGTAGGAGCAGCGTCGACAGTAGACAGTGGAGTCAAAGCCGACCCGATCCCCCGGCTGAAAACCGGTCACGTTGGAGCCGATGGCCTCGACAACACCGGCGGCCTCGTGGCCCATGATGATGGGTGGCTGCCGACGGCCCGTCTTGCCGCTATAGCCCTTGACGTCCGAACCACAGATAGCGCAAGCCTTCACGCGGATAAGCAGGTCGTCCGGTCCATAGGACGGTGTGTCCCACTCTTGTAGCTCCAGAACGTAGGGGGCGGTATTTACCAGAGCTTTCATGGTGTCTCCTTCTATATCGGTCTAGTTGCGTACTAGGATTTACTCGCGGCGCGCTGGCTCTCTTGCTGGGCGATGCGCGTCCACTCGTCAAAGCGTTGCGGCTGGTTATTGCAGGTATGGGTATCTTTGAGCGCCATTTCGACGCAGCACCCGCGAGCGATTTCCAGTGTCTCGCGGATGTATTGGCGAACATATTCGCCGTCAAACTGAACGGCTGCCAGGTGTGCTGGATGGGGCTTCCAGGAATAGATGTATTTGTCTTGCAGCGCCTCTGCTGCGATGGCGCGGTTGCACCAGGGGCTAATGGATACGGCGTGCAAATGAGGGAGGCGTTTCACATAGTCGAACTTGAAATCGAGCGGCTCACAGCAGCCGTAGTAGGTCAGGCCGAAGCGTTGATGGATGGCGGCCTCGTATTGGAGAGCGAATTCCCAGTGCATTTGAGGGGAAACGCCGGTGATCTCCTGCCCTTCGGTAAAACCCCACATATCCTGGGTTCTGACGTGGCCGGGCTGGTAGCCGGGGGCTGGGAGTTGCTCGGTAAAGCCGAAATGCCCCGAACCCACGTAATGGTTGCCATTGTTGAGGCTGAGCAAGCCCTGAGCCTGGAGATTGTCCAGCAGGTGCAATTGACCATCCGTGAGGAAGCGACATACCCGATGCATCCATTCAGGGTGCTCGACCATGTCCATCATCAGGCGCTCGAGGCCGCGCAACATGGCCCACGTGTTCATCAGGCCGAGGCTCCACCAGAAAGAGCTATGCAGGGTGACGCGCAGGATATCGCCAAAGAGGTCTTGGGCGAGTTCCAGGTGGCGCTGGGTTGTCTCCCAGTCCACAATAACTTCTGGGTAATGGAGCTTGTCCAGGTCGTCCAGCGTCTTGATGGGGGCATCCCAGACATAGGAGCCGCGCTCGGTATCGCTGCGGGTATAGGCGGGTTCGACGCCCCAACCTGTGTGGGTATAGGTATGTCCGACGGCAAAGGTATCGTCGATCACCTGGTCGTCGTCGAAATGCTCCCAGGCGTAGATACGTTGGCGCAGGTCGTACTCCCATTGGCGCAGAGGGGCGGTGTGTATGCGCAAAGTCTTTTCGGGGATCAG
>JAAYXX010000374.1 GCA_012515695.1 Chloroflexota bacterium | reverse complement strand
TTCCGCAACGAGGGCATCGACACCCAGCACAACCCCGAATTCACTTTGCTCGAGTTGTATCAGGCGTATGCTGATTATGAGGACATGATGCGGGTGGTCGAGGAGATGTATTCCACCGTGGCCCAGGAAGTGCTGGGGACGCAGGTGATGACATACGAGGGCCAGGAGATCAGCCTGACCCCGCCGTGGCGGCGAGTCACCATGCGCGACATCATCCTGGAGCATAGTGGCGTGGACATCGAGCAGTACCGCGACAGGGACAGCCTTTGGGCGGCGGCGCAAGAGCGCGGCTTGACTATCAAGGAGCAGCCCACCTGGGGCAAGCTGGTGCAAGAGTTGTTCGATGAGTACGCCGAGAGCAACCTCATTCAGCCGACCTTTGTGATAGACTATCCGGTGGAGATCTCGCCGCTGGCCAAGAAAAAGCCCGACGCGCCACACCTGGTAGAGCGGTTCGAGTTCTTTCTCGCGGGCCTCGAGTCGGGGAATGCCTTTACCGAGCTAAACGACCCGTTGGATCAGCGCGAGCGGTTTGCCGCGCAGGGTCGTGCCGCCAGTGAGGGGGACGAGGAAGCGCACCCGATGGACGAGGATTTCCTGGCGGCGTTGGAACACGGGATGCCGCCCACCGGCGGGTTGGGGGTCGGCATTGACCGGATGGTGATGCTCCTCACCGGGCAGACGTCCATTCGCGAGGTGATCTTGTTCCCGCAGTTGCGCACCGCGCTTTCCACGGAAACGCCCTAGCCGAACGATACGCGAGACACAGCCGGGTAGTGACTGCCACATGGCGGTTACTACCCGGCTTTTTTTTGCGTGGCGGGTGGTTTGACATGTCCCTAGCACGTGCGTAGAATTGGCGTCACCAGGGTGTAGCATTGGTCCTCTCTACCTGGCTTCCTCGTATTACTCTGCCCATTCGTTGACACATGGTTGCTGCTCTCAACTTTACGTCGTTTGCCGCGCTATCTGCCTGGCGCCCCTCAAGGGCGGACAGTCTGGTAGGTGCGCCATTCTGGCGGCGCCGTTCTGGCGCGGACTTGGCGTGGCTACCTGTCCGCCCCTGAACCTTGCGCCCTGGGGCCGCTGCGAATCCGACAGCAGGTCGGCAAGATTCATATGGATAAGGAGACGTGCTATGGAGAGGCAGAGACAACTGAGCGTGATCTGCATGGAAGATGGAACGGTCATCCGTGCTGCCAACGAGGACGCGCTCGTCCGCAAGTACCGCGAACACGTGCGGGAGGCGCACGATATTGAACTGACGGACGAGGAGGCTCGCGAAGAGATCGAGGCCACGATGGAAGACATGGAGGACATGGAGGACATAGAAGACCTGGAAGATTTTGACGAGGATATGGATTACAGCGATATGGATTAGCGTGGCCCGGTAGAGCAGGGCACTCATTCGCAGCCAGGGGGGACGAACAGTCCCCCTTTTTTTTGCGCGTCTCATAGGCAGTTGAAACTGCACCAACCACTGCAAAGCCGCCCTTCGGCGGCTGGGAAGCAAGTCCACGAAGGTGGACTTGGCAACGGTTGCCGCGGTTTCAACCGCCCATCCTGATGGCTGTTGCCAAACTGTTTTGCCAAGACTCCTTAGCGCGTCTGTTGGGCTGCCTGATACAGCCCGATGCCCACGGACACGGCCAGGTTCAGGCTGTCCACCTGAGCGGTCTGGGGGATGCGCACGCTGGTGCCCACTTGGTGGAATGTGGCGGGCAGCCCGGCGCTTTCGTTGCCGAACACGAGCGTAAACGGCTCGATAAAGGCCACCTCTCCCAGAGTCGCTTGCCCATCGGTCATAAAGGGATAGTTGTGGTGGCGGTACTGCTGGTCATAGATCGAGAAATCGGCGAAATATTCAAGCCGGATGCGAAAGACCGCCCCCATCGAAGCCCGGACGACCTTGGGGTCAAAGGCGTCGACGGCGGGCCGGATCACCGCCAGGTCGGCCAGCCCAAAGCCCAGCATGGCCCGGATGATGGTGCCCAGGTTGCCGGTGTCGCTGGGGTTCACCAGCGCCAGGTGGTTGGTCGTCGGATGTAGCGGCGCGTCGTATTTGCGAAACACGCCGATGGCATAGGTGTTTTCGCTGTGCGAGAGTCGAGAGATGGCGCGGTCTGCGATGGATATGGGAATGCTGCGCTCGGCGCATATC
>JAAYXX010000373.1 GCA_012515695.1 Chloroflexota bacterium | reverse complement strand
TTACCAACAAGGCAGCCAAGGAGATGATTGCGCGCCTGCGCCAGTTGATTGGCAGCGACGCGTCCAGCCTGACGATTGGCACGTTCCACTCGGTCTGTGTGCGGATTTTGCGCCGCGAGGCGGAGCATCTGGGCATTAGCAGCAGCTTTAGCATTTATGACGAGGACGATCAAGAGCGGCTGGTTACGCAGATACTCAAAGACCTGAACGTGGACAGCAAGCAATATCGCCCGTCGGCGGTGCTGAACACCATTTCGCGAGCCAAAAACGAGATGGAGACGGCGGACACCTACCGCCCGCCCACCTACTGGCATGAGGCGGTAGCCCGCGTCTTTGAGCGATACGACCGCGCCAAGGCAGAGAACAACGCCCTGGATTTCGACGACCTGTTGCTCAAGACTGTCGAGCTGTTCCGCGACCATGACGACGTGCGCGAAAAGTATCAGCGGCGCTATCGCTATATTCTGGTAGACGAGTTCCAGGATACCAACAAGGCCCAGTATGAATTGATCCTTCACTTGGCTTCGCACGAGTCGAATGTGTTTGTGGTGGGCGACGAAGACCAGAGCATCTATAGCTGGCGCGGGGCCGATTTCCGCAACGTGATGCGCTTTCGAGCAGATTTCCCCAAGGCCAAGACCTTTTTGCTGGAACAGAACTATCGCTCGACGGGGAACATCCTGCGGGCGGCCCAGTCCATCATCTCGCATAACGTGCATCGGGTCAAAAAAGACCTGTGGACCCAGCGGGATAGCGGCCCACTGATTCGGCTCTTTGAGGCGTATGAAGAGCGGGAAGAAGCCGAGTTTGTGGTCAACGAAATCCAGCGGTTGGTGGCGCGTGGGCGCTGCGAGTTGGGCGACTGCGCGGTGATGTATCGCACGAACGCCCAATCGCGTGCGGTGGAAGAGGCGTTCATCCGGCATGGCGTGCCCTACAAGCTGGTGGGCGGCACGCGGTTCTACCATCGCCGGGAGATCAAGGACATTCTCAGCTACCTGCGGGTAGTGCAGAACCCCGATGATGAAGTGGGGCTGACCCGCATTATCAACGTTCCCAGGCGGGGCATCGGCGGCAAGACTATCGAGGAATTGCAGGAATGGGCGCACGATATGGGCTTTACAATGGGCAGCGGCCTGCAATACCTGGCCGAATTGCACAAGGAGAAAGGGAGCCTGAGCGAGACGCCCTTCTCGCCGCGCACCGCCAAGCTGCTGCTGGACATGGGGCAATTGCTGGCCGAACTGAACGAGGCCAAATCGCGGCTAACCCTGTCCGAACTGCTCCATCTGTTGCTTGAACGCACCGGCTATGTGGCGTATTTGCGCGATGGCACAGAGGAAGGCGAGGAACGGATCAGCAACGTGCAGGAATTGTTCTCGGTGACGGACGATTACAGCAATATGCCACCCGAGGCGGCGCTGGCCACCTTTTTGGAAGAGGTGGCCCTGGTTGCCGACGTAGACGAGTTGGACGCCAACGCCGACGCGGTGACCATGTTGACCCTGCACACGGCCAAGGGGCTGGAATATGGGGTGGTGTTCATCGTGGGGCTAGAGGAGGGCATTTGCCCGCACAGCCGCTCGCTGGATGACCCCGACGCACTGGAAGAGGAACGCCGCCTGTGCTATGTGGGGGTCACGCGGGCCAAAACAAACCTGTACCTGCTGCATACGTTCCGGCGAACGCTGTACGGCTCGTCCGAAGTGCGCGAGCCGTCGCGCTTTTTGATGGATATTCCCCCGCAATTGATGGAAGGGAATCTCGTGCGTAGCTCGCTGGCTCGCCCACAGACGCCCATCCGCAATTCGCGGTTCGGCTCTGGCTCTGGTTCCAGGCGACGGAATCGCTGGTGACCTCCTACCCAACACGCAGCGCCATTCTGGCGCGCAGGACGCGTATGGTGTAGGGAACGCGGCAGGATGCCGCGGCTACCGCTAGGCTGCCACGCAGCAAACACCAGGCATATAGCCGCACCATTCTGGCGCGCAGGACGCGCGGGGCGTAGG
>JAAYXX010000372.1 GCA_012515695.1 Chloroflexota bacterium | reverse complement strand
CTGCAAATCAGCCCACGAAGGTGGGTGCGCCATATATGGCGGCGCCAGCAAGCTGGCGATGCAATTGGTTGGTGCAGTTTTGACTGCCTAAGAGCTGCCGATACCCGGCGGTTGGTGAAAGTTAAGAATGCCGTGAAATTTGGTTCGTCCCGTGCTTCCAGCCCCGTGGAAGGGGATTGGACCGCCGCCATCCTTGGCGGCTTACAATTATGCCGGCTGGAAGCCGGCGGTCCAATGTGTAGGCGCGCGCCTGCAAGGCGCGGCTACTGTCCCCTCGCCCAGCACGGAAGGTGCTCGGCATACATACCGCTGGCTAATGTAAAGTGCATTGGAAAATCCCAAACCCGTTTCTAACGGGTTTCCTTTTTCCGCAGCCTGGGATATTCAGCCCCAGGCTGGGCTGCCTATGGCGATGCAGTGTTGGCATCCTCTTGACCAATGCACTCGGGAGCGTTTTGCAGACGCCGTTGCACGCGTGATAGCCGATGCTGCAATTCGGCCAGCAGGTGGCGGCGCTCGGCCTCGCGGAGGCTGCGATTGGGCTGTTGCAGCCAGCAGACGGCCTCCTGTACCACCTGTTCCGCCGCGGCATAGTCGCGCAGCCGATGTTCCAGGTACTTGGCTAACTCGACATAAGGAAAGATATCCCTGCGGTTCATCTGCTTGCGCCAGATTTCGGCAGCCTCGTCATAGCGCCCCAACCGTTTGAGCAGCAGGGTTTGCCGCTTGTAGGCGGTTTCCGCCTCTTCGGGGGAGGTGGGCCGCTCGTTTGCCAACTGGTATGCGCGCAGGGCGTCCTCGACGCGGTCCATATGCTCGTACAGGATGGCCAGCGACAGGTAATCGCAGGGCAGGCTCTCTTGCGGGTCGAGGGTAGTCTGTAGCACCTGGCCCGCCTTGGCCGCCAGCGTTACCATGGACAGCAGGTCTATGACGTTATGGTAAAAGATGCGCGCAATGGGCCGCGTGCGCCCTTCGCGAATATATTCTTGATATAGCGTAGGAATGAGAAAGCCGGGCACATCGGACCCGTTGCGCCGGACGCCGAGGACGGACGTTTCCAGCGAGGACAGCGCGCACGAATCCAGCGTGCGCCGCCACAGCCGCCGGGCCAGGGGCAACAGGTCCAGGTGCAGGTCGCCCTGCTGAGGCAACGGGCAGCGCGAGACGATGTAGCGCGTTTGCAGAATGGGCCAGTCAAAAGTGCGCCCGTTAAAGCTGACCAGGGCCGGATGCTCGGCCAGGTCGCGGGCCAACGCTTGCAGCAGCGCCTTTTCGTCGGCGTAGGAGGGCATGAAATACTGCCGCGCCACAAAGCCGTTGTCAACGAAAAAGCCGACCCCGACCAGGAAGGCATACGTGCCCGTGCCCCGGCCCAGGCCGGTGGTTTCCAGGTCGAAAAAGAGCGCATTGCGCGGCTCAAAGCCCTGCCCCTCCGGGTCCAGCACAAAGGGAGACCATTGCTCCCCCGAAAGCTGGTTCCAAGCCCCCAGGCAAAGCTCCCCGTGGCGATGATCGAGGGGATACACCTGCTCGCTGAGAAAATAGCGCCCTTCCGCCGTGGTGACCCATTCCCCCTGGACGAGCGATTCCAGAGGGGGATTGGCCGACCGGGAGGGCGGCTCGTAGCGGGTGGCGGTTTGGGGCTGGCTGGAACTCATGCGAAGCAGTCGCGCCCGCAGTTGGGCGCGCCACTCCAGATCATCAGAGGGCACGGTCACCTCGTGTGCTTGCGATATTACGCATTATATAAGCGTCTCGGTTGCTTTCAAGCCCGCTGCGTTAATTCTGCGTGAAAATGGTGGGGCGGGTGGGCAGCCGCGCATGAGACAACACCTCAGAGGGCAGCGATCAGCCGCAAGACCTGTTCCTTGGCCTTGCCGCCCGACTCTCCTGGCCCCACGCAGGAGGGGCAACCGGCGGGGCAGGGGCAGTCGTGGATCAGTTCGGCGGCGCTGTGCAACAGCTCGGGAAACAGCTCTTGCAGTTCTTCGCTCAACCCGACTCCACCAGGGATTCTATCCAGGAAAAAGACAGTTGGCAAACCGGTCTGACGGGCCTGCACATCGCTAAAGATGCTCAGGTCGTGGGGGTCACACATCAGGAACAGGGGAGCCAGGTTCCCCAGAACGCGCCCCAGGCTCGACAGCGTGCTTTGCACGGCAACGTTCTGCTCTACCTTGCGGTGGCAACTGGGACACAGGGTAAGCAGGTTGCTCAGGCGGTTGGCCTCCCGGTGGTTCTCGTTTTGGCCGGGAATCCAGTGGAACTCGCGGAAAGGGGTCACGTGGTGGACGTGATGCTGCTGGCCGTCGCGTTCCGGCGCACCACACAGCCGACAGCGATAGCCGTCGCGCTGGCGGGCGGCGTCGCGCTGGCGGGGCCAGCTTGGGCCGCGTGACTCGACATGCTCGCCCACCCACCAGCCTTCCGCCTGGAGACGGTCTACCACATGCTGGGGCACGCACATCCAGCAAGCGGAGGTGAGCATCTGCTGCTCTGGCAGGTCCACCTCGCCCCAACCCAAATGCTCTTGTGTGCCAAAGCGCAGACGCTTGTACCCCGTCACCTTCCAGGTCAGCAGCACTTCGCCGTGGGCAAGCTTGCGGTTGGCCTCCTGCTGCTCTCCCAGCACGCGCTCGATGTCGATTTTGGTGCTCTGGCTGGCCTGCGTGTAATAGTCCACCTGCACCGGCTCCACGATGGCCTGGCCCGTCTCCCAATCCAGCGAGCGCACCAGATGTTGCTCCCCTTCGTGCAGGTAAATGGCCCCTTCGTGCAGGAGCAGGGGCGCGCTGGGGCGGTCAATCTGGCCGATCGTGTGTGCGCGCCCGTCCGTCTCCTGAGCCACAATGGTGACGATCTGCGAGTCGGCGGTACGCAGCGACAGCTCTTGGGTTGGCACGCCGTCGCCGGACCAGTGATAGCTGCCCCGGTCGGCGTGCAAGGTTCCCTCTTGCTCTAAAAAGGCCAAAATCTCGGCCATCTGGGGGTTTTCAGCCAGTTCTTCATCGGTAAAGGGCAGTTCGTAGGCGGCGCAGCGGGTATGGGCCAGCAGGATATACAGGTTATCGGGATTGACCAGGGCGTGTTCTGGCGAGCGGCCAAAGAAATAGTCGGGATGATTGATCATGTACTGATCCAGCGGCGACGCCGAAGCGATCATCACCGCGCCGCTTGGCCCCGTGCCGCGCCCGGCCCGGCCTGCCTGCTGCCATGTGCTGGCGATGGTCCCCGGATAGCCCGCCATGATGCAGGCGTCCAGCCCGCCGATATCTACGCCCAGTTCGAGGGCGTTGGTGGCGACGATGCCCCGCGCCCGGCCCGCGCGCAAGTCCTACTCGATACGGCGGCGGTCCGTGGGCAAATAGCCCGCCCGATAGCCCTGCACCGTCTGGGGGTCGCGGTCCAGCCGGGCGGCATCCTGGCGCAAGTAGGTCAGCAGTAGTTCCGTCGCCAGCCGGGAGCGGGCAAACACCACTGTCTGCACATCCCGTTGCAGCAACTCGTTGGCGATGGTCCGGGCTTCGTCCAGGGCCGAGTGACGCAACCCCAGCCGTTCGTCAACGATGGGGGGATTGTAAAAGACAAACGTGCGCTGGCCGAGCGGCGCGCCATTCTCCGCGACGAGTTCCGGAGTACGGTTGGTCAGGCGGTTGGCAAGCTCCACCGGGTTGGCGATGGTGGCCGATGTGCAGATGAACTGTGGGGCGCTCCCGTAAAAGCGGCAGATGCGCCCCAATCGCCGGAGAACGTTGGCGACGTGGCTGCCAAAGATGCCGCGATACTGGTGCATCTCGTCAATGATGATGTAGCGCAGGTTGCGGAAAAAGGCGTGCCACTGGGTGTGGTAGGGGAGGATACCCGCGTGCAGCATATCGGGGTTGCTCAACAGCACCCGCGCCGCCTGCCGGATTTGCGAGCGACGATTGCGGGGAGTGTCGCCGTCGTAGGTGGCTATTCCGGCCCGCAACCCGAGCGCATCGGCGAACGCTTGCAGGCTGTGCTGCTGGTCATAGGCCAGGGCCTTGGTGGGAAACAGGTACAGCGCGCGCGCGCCGGGGTCTTGGAGCAGGGCATGCAGCACGGGCAGATGATAGCACAGGCTCTTGCCCGACGCCGTAGGAGTGTCAATGACCACATCACGGCCCGCCAGCGCGTGCTGCACGGCCTGCGACTGGTGGGTGTATAGCTGCTCGATGCCTTGCGCGGCCAGCATATCCGCCAGGCGCGGGTCCAGGCCATCCGGCCAGGGGCCATAGCGGGCCGGGCGCGCGGGCAACACCCGCCAGGCGGTGATATTTGCCGCCATGTCGGGGGCCTGGCGCATCTGCTCCAGGAAATCACCCAGTTCAGCCAAGGTCTCTTGCCCCTGCATTGCCATCACAGGCCCAGGGAGAGCTGGTTGGCGGATTGGGGCGGGTCATCGTCCGGCTTGTCGCCCGGCTCTTTGGGCGACTGCCTGCCGCTATCCGGCGCGACGTTGCCGCCAGCGGCAATCAGGTCGCGTAGCCCCTGCTCGTCCAGCGTGGGCACGCCCAGCCGTTGCGCGGCGGTGGTCTTACTGCTGCCCGGCTTGTCGCCCACCACCAGGTAGGTCGTGTTCTTGGAGACGCTGCCCGTTACCTTGCCGCCGTGCTGCTGGATAAAGGCGGTGGCCGCCTCTCGGCTGAGGGTGGGCAGCGTGCCGGTCACGACAAATGTCATCCCCTCCAGCGGGGCGGGGCCGCTCTCCTGGGCGGTGGGCTGGTCCTCCAGACGCACGCCTCGCTGACGCAGCTTGGCGATGAATTCCTGGTTACGGGGCCTCCCGAAATAGTCCACAATGGCCCTGGCGATTTGTGGCCCGATCCCCTCAATGGCCTCTAACTGTTCCTGAGAGGCGCTCATCAGGGCGTCGAGGGTGGGGTAGTGGCTGGCCAGGCTTTGGGCCACCACCGAGCCGACGCCGCGAATTCCCAGCGCGGTAATCACCCGCCACAGGGGGCGGTCGCGGCTGGCGTCAATGGCGCGCAGCAGGTTGTCGGCCCGCTTTTCGGCAAATCCTTCCAGGTTCAACAAGTCTTCTTTGGTCAGGGCGTACAGGTCGGCAATATCTCGGACTACCCCTTCGGTGACCAGTTGCTCGGCGATGCGAATGCCCAGGCCGTCAATATCCATTGCTCCCCGCGAGACCCAATACTCGATACGGCGCACCAGTTGCGCGGGGCAGGCGGCATTGCCGCAGTACACGGCTACCTCGCCCTCCTCGTCTACGACGGGTTCGCCGCACACCGGACAGGCTGTGGGCACGGCGAACGGCTGCTCGGTGCCGTCGCGCAGGGCCACAATGGGCCGCTCCACCTGGGGGATCACGTCTCCGGCGCGAGTGATGACGACCATATCGCCCACGCGCAGGTCTTTGCGTGCCAGGTCCTCAAAGTTGTGCAGGCTGGCCTGCCGGATGGTAACGCCGCCGAGTTGCACTGGCTCCATGATCGCATAGGGGGTCAATACGCCGGTGCGCCCCACGTTCACGCCAATGTCCAGCAGGCGCGTGGTGGCCTCGCGGGCGGGGAATTTATAGGCCACGGCCCAGCGCGGCGCATTGCCCACGGCTCCCAGCCGTCGCTGGATGCCGAAATCGTTAATCTTGATCACCACACCATCCGCTTCGTAGGGCAGCATGTCTCGGCGCAGCATCCACTCTTCGCAATAATCCAACACCTGATTGAATTCGGTGAGCAGGCGGACGTCGGGGTTGATGGCAAAGCCCAGGATTTGCAAGTATTGCAGCGCTTCCCACTGCGTGTGAATCTGGTGGCCCTCCAGGTGGCCGATGGCATAGCCAAACAGGCGCAACGGGCGGCGGGCGGTGATGCGCGGGTCAAGCTGGCGCACCGATCCGGCGGCGGCGTTGCGCGGGTTGGCAAAGGGGGTCTCGCCCTCGGCGACGCGCTGCTCGTTCAGACTGGCGAACAGGTCCCTGGGCATATAGATTTCACCCCGCACTTCGATCAGCGGCGGGACGGCAGTGCCCTCTTGTACGGGGATACGCAGCGGCACGCTGGGAATCGTGCGAACGTTGGAGGTGATGTCCTCGCCGATGATGCCGTTGCCGCGTGTGGCGCCGCGCACCAGCAGGCCGTTTTCATAGGTCAGCGCCACCGCCAGCCCGTCTATCTTCGGTTCGACGACGAATTCGAGGGGTGTGTTGTCGGGTAACAGCCGTTGAGCGCGCGCCAGCCAGGCGACCACTTCCTCGCGTTCAAACGCGTCGGTGAGGCTGGTCATGGGATGCGGATGGCGCACCTTGACGAACTCGGCGAGCGGCTCGGACCCCACGCGCTGGGTAGGCGAGTCGGGCGTGATTAGCTCGGGGTGCTGCTCTTCCAGGCGGCGCAGCTCGTGCATCAGCGCGTCATATTCCGCGTCCGATACCTCGGGCTGGTCGAGCGTGTGATAGCGATAGCTATGATAGCGCAGCAAGGCGCGCAGTTTTTCGATTCGCTGGACAAGGTCGTCGGCCATAGATAGCTCCCATTTGGCAATGGCTACCGAACAACAAAAGCCCGGGACAAGTGGATGCGCCTGTCCCGGGCCACGGCATCATACACCGGCGCCGATGGCTACCGGCTATTAGCTGCATACTACGAGTCTGTAAAGAGGGCGGCTATTGATTGACCAGATATTGGGACGCGACCCAGCCGGTTGTTCCGGCCTCATCGCGCACCTGCCACCAGGTAAACCCGTTGGCATCTTGAGGCCCGCCGATGACTTCGATGACGCTACCCTCAGGCAGAGTCTTGACGCGGGCGTGGCCGGTTCCGGCTCCTGAGCGCATATTCAACCCCTGTGCGCCGGTGTTGGCAACCTTGGCTTTTGCGCCAATGGCCAGCGTAGCGGCCTCTGGAGTCGGCTCAAGCGTCGCTTCAGGCGTTACGACGGATTGCGGCGTGGGCGTAAATGTCGCCAGCGGCAAGACCTGCCGCGTGGGCGTTGTGTCTGATGCGGCCAGGGTGTTGTGTTTCGTTGGTTCCTGGGTGGGCTGGTTTGACACGAACTGGACGGTAGGCGAGGGTGTGGGCTTTGCGACACCCTCGGGGGGCGGTGAGAAGATGGCCCACCACAGCCCGGCCACCACAACTACCACCAGCACCGGAACGGCGACCCACATCCACTTGGGCCACAGATCCTGGTGAGGCCCACCACGATTCGGTCCTTTGGAGTCGAGGGACATAAAAGGCGCCTCCTTCATTTGCTGCTGCGAGCAGTAATGTCAATTTAATTATAGCCATACTGGTGGGGCTGTCAATGTGGTCTCTGGGGTTTGCCAGCATCGCTCGCCCCCAGCCGCAGGCCGGGCGGGGTCTGCGCTCGCGAACAGGGCCGCGCCCCGCCTGTGGTTACATTATTAGGACGTAAAACGCGGGCCAGGGTTCCGCTGGCGGGGAGGGGCCGCGCCGCCATTGTAGGGTTGCTGGGCTTGTGGTATAGTGCGATGGTTGATTCTATTTCACCTGACCGCGCACTGGGCCTACGGAGTTGGTGAACAGTTGACGGCCATCTCGACAGGGCTAAAATGTCCGTTACTATTTGTGGTTATGAACCGTTTTAGAGAGAAGTAATGCAATGCCCAAGTATCTTGTGATTGTGGAATCGCCAGCCAAGGCCAAGACGATTGGTCGCTATCTGGGCAAGGACTATGTCGTGCAGGCGTCGGTGGGGCATGTGCGCGACCTGCCGCCCCGCAAGCTGGCCGTGGACGTGGAGCATGGCTTCCAGCCGACCTACCAGCTCATCAAGGGCAAGGGGGAGGTGGTGGAGCGCATCCGAGACGCCGCGCAAAAGACGGACGTCATCTATCTGGCTACTGACCCCGACCGCGAGGGGGAGGCCATCGCCTGGCACGTGGTCGAGTCCGCCGATATTGACGAGCAAAAGACCCGCCGGGTCAGCTTTCACGAGATCACCAAGGCCGCCATTCAGGAAGCTATCCGCCACCCGCGTGGCCTGGACCGGCATTTGATTGACGCCCAGCAGGCCCGCCGCGTGCTGGATCGGCTGGTGGGCTATCAGATCAGCCCGCTCCTCAGCAAGAACCTGCGCCGGGCGCTTTCCGCCGGGCGGGTGCAGTCGGTGGCGCTGCGCCTGGTGGTGGACCGCGAGCGGGAGATTCGCGCCTTTGTGCCGGAGGAATACTGGACCCTGGACGCCAGGCTAAAGCGGCGCACCAAGGAACAAGAGCAGTTCGTTGCTCGTCTGTCTGCGGTCAAGGGGAAAAAGCCTGCCCTGGGCAAGCAAGAGGATGTCGATCGGATCATCGAGGCGCTCAAGGGTGCGACCTATACCGTCACCAGGGTCAAAAAGGGCACCCGACGGCAAAACCCATCGCCGCCGTTTGTGACGAGCACGATGCAGGCCGAGGCGGGGCGCAAGCTGCGCTTTTCGCCGCGCAAGACCATGACCGTGGCCCAGCAGTTGTACGAGGGGATTGACCTGAGCGGCGAACGGGTGGGCCTGATCACCTATATGCGTACCGACTCGACCCACGTGGCTCCGGAGGCCCAACAGGAGGCCCGCGAATACATTGACAGGCGTTGGGGGCGCGAGTTCCTCCCGGCGAATCCGCCTGTGTATCGCTCCAAGGTGGCGCTGGCCCAGGAGGCGCACGAGGCCATCCGGCCCACGTCGGTGATGCGCGATCCGGACACTCTGCGCGCCCACCTGACGCCCGACCAGACCCGCCTGTATACGCTGATCTGGCAGCGGTTCGTCGCCAGCCAGATGAAACCCGCTTTGTTCGACACGTTGACGGTGGACATAACAGCCGCACAAGATTATCTGTTCCGCGCTACCGGCCAGGTGATGACCTTCCCCGGCTTTACCATCCTGTATACCGAGGGGCGCGATGATGAAAAGGACGAAAAGGCCCAGCCCTTGCCGCCTCTGGTCGAAGGGGAGGTGGTGGACCTGGTAAAGCTGCTGCCGGAACAGCACTTTACCGAGCCGCCCCCGCGCTATACCGAGCCGACGCTCATCAAGGCGCTGGAGCAGAACGGCGTGGGCCGCCCGTCTACCTATGCGGCTATTGTGGGCGTGATCCAGGAGCGCGGCTATGTGGATAAGGACAAGGGGAGGCTCTTTCCCACGGACCTGGGCATGATCGTCTGTGATGTGTTGGTGGATACCTTTGCCAACATCATGGACGTGGGCTATACCGCGACGATGGAGGAGCAACTGGACAAGGTAGCCGCGGGCGACCTGGACTATGTGGGAATGCTCAGTGACTTTTACCGGGATTTCAGCCCGCGCCTATCTGAAGCCAAGGAGGAAATGCCAGAGGCGGTGGAGCAGGCGCTGCGGCAGGGGATCAGCCCGGAGGTGGGACAACGCATCTGCCCAGAGTGTGGCAAGCCGTTGACGGTCAAGATCAGCGAGGCGGGGCGCTTTATGGGCTGCACTGGCTATCCCGAATGCCGCTATACGCTGCACCTGGAAGAGGGCCAGCCAGCGGCGGTGGTCGAGCAGTATGCCGAGGGCGAGACTTGCGAGGTGTGCGGCGGGCGAATGAAGATCGTCACCCACGGCAAGAGCAGGTTTCTGGGTTGCGAGCACTATCCCAGGTGCAAGCACACCCGGCCCATCCTCAGCGACCAGATCAAGGAACTGGCGGCTACGACGGCCTGCCCCCAATGTGGCCGATCATCGCTGGAACCCCAAAAAGGGCGCTATGGGGAATATCTGTATTGCCCCGATTGCCAGGTGAACTATTCCCTGTCCAAGCTGGGGCTGGGCAGGGGAGGGCGCAAGGGAGGCGGTCAGGCCGCTGCGCCTGCCGAGGTGGTAGACGTGGCTTGCCCGGAGTGTGGGCACCGCCCGATGGAAAAGCGGGTAGGGCGATATGGCCCTTACTACCGCTGCACGGAATGCAAAAAGAATATCTCGGAGAAAAAGATGGCCGCCGCTCAGCAGAACGCGGCGTCATCGCAAGACAGCACACCATCAGACGAGGGAGAATCGCATGACGCCACGTAAGAGTTTGCATTTGCTGGGGTTGATAGGGATATTGGGGCTGGCTGTGTTGTTTACAACGCAGACGGCGCTGGCTTGGCCCGCCGCGTCACCCCCCACTGTTCCGGTGCAGGCCACCATCCCGCCGCCGCCCGCTCTTCCGGCCAACTTTCGCGGGGTGGTGTACGTGGATGGGGCGTATGTGCCCGCCGGGACGGAAATCAGCGTGGAAGGCGAAGGCGGGGTCTATGCTCGCAGCGAGGCTTTTATGCGGGATGGGCAGTCACGCTATGCGGTGAACGTGCCGGAGGATAATCCCTTTACGCCCGAAAGGGACGGCGGCAGCCCCGGCGAAGTGTTGAAATTCTGGATTGGCGGCCAGCTTGCCGAGCAGGAATCTACCTGGGCAGTCGGCAAGGTAGAGGAATTGACTCTTTCCATTGGGGAAGAGCCGCCAACGCCTACTGCTACGGCAACGGCGACTGCCACGGCTACCGCTACCGCCACGGAAGTGGTGACTCCCGTGTTCAAGCTGTACCTGCCCCTGATCCAAAAGTAAAGCGCACGGGGCGCACTCTCATTTTGGGTGCGCCCCGTGCAAGCCAGCAGGGATGCTGGCGGTCCAAGTTCTTGTCTTATTCAAAGCGTTTGTGGTGTGCGTCCCAGCCCTGTTCTACGCGGGGTTCGAGGGGGGCGCCCAACCGCAGCCCGAACACGGTCGCCAGCTTGTGCAGTGTGCGCTGGGCGTCGGCTATGTTGTTTCCCGCCGCTGCACCGTCCAGGATGCGGCGCGCCAACCGCTCCAGCGCCGCCAGCGCGACGCGAGAGTTCAGGTTGTCGTCCATAGCCGCCTCGAATGCTGCCACGTCTTCTTGGGGGTCCACGGATTGCCCCGCGCCGCCGGTGGCCTGTGCTGCTCGCAAAAGCAGGTCGGCCAGCGCGTCCGCAGGAATAAGCTCGGCGTCGTCGTATTCCCACGTCTCATAGTAGGGATGGCTGGTAACCAGGATGCGCACCGCGTCGGGGGTATGTTCCTGAAGCAGGTCGCGCACCCAGATCAGGTTGCCTAGCGACTTGGACATCTTTTCGCCCTCGTACCGCACCATCGCCGCGTGCATCCAAAAGTGGGCGAACTTTTCCTCGCCGGTGACGCCCCGCGCCTGGGCCGTCTCGCACTCGTGGTGGGGGAAGGAAAGGTCGCCGCCGCCGCCGTGCACGTCAATCACCTCTCCCAGATAGGTGATCGCCATTGTAGAACACTCGATATGCCAGCCAGGGCGGCCCTTGCCCCACGGGCTATCCCACGCCGGTTCGCCGGGCTTTTGCGCCTGCCACAGCACAAAATCCAGCGGGTCGCGCTTGTGGGGGTCATCGGGGAAATTGCCCCGCTCGTTGGCGATGGGCAGCCATTGCTCCGGCGGCAGATGGGTCACCTCGCCAAAGCAGGGGTGCGCGGCGACGTGATAGTACACGTTGCCGTCCGAGACATAGGCATAGCCCTTGTCTATTAGCGCCTGGATGTGCTCGAACATCTCCGGGATTACGTCGGTGGCGCGTGGGTAGACATCCGGGGGGCGTACGTTCAGCGCCCGCATATCCTCGATAAAGTGGCGGGTCCATCGGTTGCCCACGGCCAGCCAGTTGTCGCCCACTTCTTTGGCCTTGCGAATGATGTCGTCGTCAATGTCGGTCACATTCTGGACATAGCGCACTTGATAGCCCTTGTATTCCAGGTAGCGAATCAGTACGTCAAAGCTCAGATAGGTGAACGCGTGCCCCAAATGCGTGGTGTCATAAGGGGTGATGCCGCAGACATAGATGGTGGCTATGTCCTTGACCGGCTGGAAATCTTCCAACCTGGCCGTTTGCTCGTTATATAGCCGCAGCAATGGTGTCCTCCTCGTTGCAAAGGTTGGGTTAATCGCGGGTATGGCGGTCGCTGGCGAGCCACAGGTGCAGCAGCGACGTTACCAACCAAAAGCTTCCCTGGGTGAACAGGCCGAGGCCGGTTCCGCGCTGGCGCGGCTCGTCCTCACGCCGGTTGTGCATGGTCCATCCGAACAGCATTGCCAGCAGGCCCACGGCGGTGCTTGCCAGGAGCAACTGCCGATACCAGACCTTTTGGGCTTGCATTTCTGGCGGGCTGGCTTCCGCCCTGGTTGCCGCCTGATCCTGCTGGATCACGCTGCCCATGCCGCGATAGGCTACGGTGGAATGGGCCGCGCCCCACAGCAGGAATTGCCCGGCCAACCCCTGCACAAAGCTTGAGCGATGGCCGACCAGCAGCGTCAGGCCGCTTGCCATGCTGCACAGGCCCCAGATGAACAATCCCGACAGTCCGCGATACATCTGGGCGAACAGGGGGAATCCAGGGCGCTGCGACAGCCGATCTCGCACGCGGTCGGCCACGGTGCGCCATTTGTAATCCGTGGGGAGCAGCTTGTGACGGCGCTCTCGCCGGGGGGCTGCTTGCGCCTGGGGCAGGCGGCGGGGAGCGAGGCCCCACTCCCGCAGCCCAAACATGCCATCCCCCAGGGAGACGAACGGCACCTGTTCCCCCTGCTGGCGGATCAAGCGCCGCAATGTGCCGTTCATCGAGTTCCAGGGTGTTTGACCGTCCACCTCGATGAGCTTTAACTCGATAGCCCGTTCGGTGATGTCTCGAAAGTGTAAGGGCTTGCCCGCCTGTGATAGAATCCTTTCCGCTGCTTCTGCGAACGTCATGCCAACCCTCCCTCTTACCTGGTCCTTTCTCCCCGGCTAACAGCGGCAGTCAAGGTCGGCGCGCTCGCAACGGCGCGCCCCTGGCCGGGGAGCAGGCTTTTGGGAAACCATCTCTATGGGTGAAATGCCGCCCCGTGGGGAGGACTCCCCGGCGGGGGCGGATGCGTTATGCAGGCAAGCGTAGCACTTGGGTCTAGTCAGGCGTGGCGGGATCAGACCACCTCGATGGCGGGCGGCCCTGCCATCACCTGCCCGATGACCCATGCCTCGTGGCCCATCGCTCGATACTGGGCCAGGAATCGTTCGGCGTCTTCTGGCGGCAGCGAGATAAACAGGCCGCCAGATGTTTCTGGGCAAAAGGTCAACAATTGCATTTCATAGTCCAGGCGCTCGGCAAACGTCACGTGCGCGCCGAACGCTTCTTTGTTGCTGTTGGCGCTGGCCGGGAACAGCAGGTCTTCGGCGTACTGAAAAGCGCCGGGATGGAAGGGGAGGTTGTCAAAGCGCAAGCGCAGGCGCACGCGGCTCTTCTCGGCCACTTCCCAGGCATGTCCCAGCAGGGCAAAGCCGGTGATGTCGGTGACGGCGTGTAGGGGAATCCCCTCCAGCGCGGCGACGGCGTCTTTGTTCAGGCGTTTCATCCAGTCCACCGCCGAGGCCACATGCTCCAGGTCGGCCACGTCCGCTTTAAAGGCGGTGGTAATCAGCCCCACGCCCAGCGGCTTGGTCAGGATCAGGGCATCGCCCGGTTTGGCCCCGGCTTTGGTCCCCAGCCGCTTGGGATCAGCGAACCCCAGCACGGACAGGCCGAATTTCGGCTCGTCGTCGTCAATGGTGTGTCCCCCGGCGATGACCGCGCCCGCTTCCTTGACCTTGTCGCCGCTGCCGCGCAGGATCTCGATAATCATGTCCTCCGGCAGTTCGGCGGGCAGCGCGGCCAGATTCAGCGCCAGAAAGGGCTGCCCACCCATCGCATAGATATCGCTCAGGGCGTTGGCCGCCGCAATCGCGCCGTAATCATAGGGGTCATCTACCACGGGCGTGAAAAAGTCGGTGGTAAAGACCAGGGCGCGGTCAGCGCTGACCTGCCACACGGCAGCGTCGTCGGCTACGTCCAGCCCGACGAGCAACTCCGGGTAGTCCGCCTCGATAAATAGATCGCTCAGGTGGCGCGTGACACGCGCCAAGGCCGCAGGGGCCCTTTTGCCCCCTCAACCCGCCGCTTTTGCCAGCGCCGTCAGGCGAATGCGCCCGTCCGGCCCGGCCAGATTGCGGACCTCACACACGTTACCAGCCATCCTCGACTCTCCAAAACAGGCAAACGGGGGCAGCTCTTGAACACCCGGCGTTCAGGACAGGCCGCCGGAAGCATTGCCCCACTACTTGCCATTGATTATAGCTTGGTCACGTGGGGCGTCAAGAGGGGGAGGCGGGATTGGCAGTTGAAACTGCACCAACCACTGCATCGGCATAGGCAGTTGAAACTGCACCAACCGTTGCGAAGCCGCCCTTCGGCGGCTGGGAAGCGAACCTGCAAAGGCAGGTGCGCCATGCATGGCGGCGCCAGCAAGCTGGCGATGCAAACGTTTGTCGCGGTTTCAACCGCCCATCCTATCGCTATGACCACGCCGTTTGACAGTTTTACCACGCGCCGTTATCCTCACCGCCGACGGATATGCGCGACGGAGGCGGTGAGATGCGGATTTGCGTGTATTGCTCGTCCAGCTCCAGGGTGGACGAGGCGTATTTTGAGATAGCGCGCGAACTGGGGCAGATGTTGGCGGCGGGCGGCCACACGCTGATCTATGGCGGGGCCAACATCGGCCTGATGGGCACGCTTGCCAGCGCCGTCAAAGAGGCGGGCGGCCAGGTGGTGGGAGTGATTCCCTGCGCGCTGCGCGACTATGGCCTGGTCTACGAAGGGTCGGACGAGATCATCGTCACCGAGACGATGGCCGAGCGCAAGGCGATCATGGAGCGGCGGGCCGAGGCGTTCATCGCGCTGCCCGGTGGCTTTGGCACGTTGGAAGAGCTGTTGGAGGTGTTGACGCTGCGGCAGTTGCGCTATCTGGATTACCCCATCGTCGTGCTGAACGCCAACGGGTTCTATGATGTGTTGCTGGCCCATTTTGAGCGGCTGTATGACGAGCAGTTTGCCAACCCCGGCTTTCGCCAGTTGTACTATGTGGCGCTGGATGCGGCGGATGCGATGCGCTACCTGGAGACGGCGGAAAGCGCGCCATTGCCGAGTAAGTGGTAGGCGAGATGCCCTCACCCACGGCAGCCAGGTGGTCAATGAGAGGCTAGTCCATATAACAAGGAGATCGATGAATCGTCGTGAACGAATCCTGACCGCATTGAACCTGGAGGTTCCCGATCGACCGCCCATCAGCTTTGATGCCCGCGTGGATAGCCAGATCGACAAGGTGCTGCGGCACTATGGCGCGCAGGACAAGAACGGCCTGTATGTCCAGGCAGGCATTGATGGCTTTAGCGTATGGGAATGGAATGCCATCATGCCCAGGTATCGCTGGGAGCTGCCCGTGCTAGAGGACGGCCATCGGCCTGACTTTTGGGGCAATTCCTATCCGACGCACTTTGGCCTCGAAAGCTGCGACACGATCCAGGCCCTCAAGGCCCATCGTTGGCCCAGGCCTGAGGATTTCGACTATTCCCATGCCTACGGCCAAGCCCTGGCGATCAAGGCGCAAGATCAGGTGGTATCGGCGGGGCACCTTGGGTTAGGCTACCAGATGCACAACATGCTGCGCGGGAACATCAAGGCCCTGTACGATGTGACGGACCCCGCCTATATGTCCGTCTACCTGGATCACCTGCTCGATTTTACGCTGGCATGGCTGGACCACTTGCTGACAGCCGCTCGTGGCGAGATCGAGGTGGTGCGCGCTGATGATGACATAGGCACGATGAACCGGCTGATGGTCAGCCCGGAAACCTGGCGCCGGTACTACAAGCCCTGCTGGAAGGCGGCGTTTGACCTGGTACACAGACATGGCGCCAAGGTGTGGTTTCACTCCTGCGGCTATATTTACCCCTTGCTGGATGATCTGGTAGAGATCGGGGTAGATGTCTGGAATCCTTTCCCGTCGTATGTCCTGGGGAACGACCACGAGCGGCTCAAGGAGTGGCGACGGGGCAGGCTGGCCCTGGATGGTGGAGTGAGCCACCATGTGTTGGTGCAGGGCACGCCCCAAGAGGTGATAGACGAGACCAGGCAGGTGTTGGACCGTTTTGCCCCCGATGGCGGGCTGCTCATCGGCCCTTCGCAGGTTTTCACTGCCGATGTCTCGGCTGAAAATATCATCGCCTTCTTTGAGACTTGTCTGAGCTATGGGGGGTAGGGGATATCTGGCCCGACTAGAAGCCGCCAGGGATGGCTAATGACCAACATTTGATAGTCACGGCCAGCGGATCACCCTCATCCGCCCCTCCGGGGCACCGGCATGTATGCCGCTTTCTCCCAGGGGGAGAAGGCGTTTGGCTCGGCATGTATGCCGCCCTTGCCCTTTGGGAGAGGAGCATAAGGACCGCCGCCATCCCTGGCGGCTTGATACTATGGCCGGCTGGAAGCCGGCGGTCCACTATGGCGCCGCCACTATGGCGCCGCCACTAGGGCGCGCTTTCCTCTGCGGGGGCGGGGGAGTGGAGCAGCCGCCGTCGGATTGCGCCCCAGAGCTGGTCTACTTCGGTGATATGCAGCAGGCGCGCGCCCAGCAGATACCCCAGGCAGCCCATTGCGCCGCTTACGCAGACGACTATTGCCCGCTGCAAAAAGCCATCCCCCAAGGGCAGCGCGCGCATGCCCACGTACGCGACATAGCTCAGCGCCGCCACCGGCAGCGAGGCCGCCACTGCCTTGAGCGTTGTGCGCCCCACGCCGTACCCGCGTAACCCTTCGAAGCGTCGCCCAAACAGGTACAGCATAATCAGCGCGTGGCTGGTCAACTGCACCGAGTTGGCGATTACCAGCCCCAGAAAGCCCCAGTTCAGCAAAAACGCCAGCGCCGGGCCGACGATCAAATAGATCACCACGGCGGCAATTCCCACCATGACCGGCGTGACGGTGTCCTTTTGCGCGTAGAAGGCGAACACCAGGGGCAGATCAATGGCAGCGAACGGCAGGCCGATCAGGTACAGGCGCAGGGCGTACCAGCTTTGCTGTGTGTCGGCGGGGGTGAACGCGCCATGCTCGAAAATCAACTGGATGATGGGCTGTCCCAACACCAGCAGACCCACCGCCGCCGGGATAATCACCACCAACACCAGCCGCAGGCCCATGCTCAACGTGCCCTTGAAGCGGTCCAACTCGGCGCGGGCGTCAATTTGCGAGAGGGTGGGCAACACGGCCAGCGAGATAGCCATAGATACCAGCCCCAGGGGAAGCTGAATCAAGAAGGTGGCCTTGCTCATCCAGGTAATGGCCTCGGCGACGGTGCGAGAGGCCAGGTTGCGGTCAATGACAATGCCCACATTCTGAACGATGATGCTTAGAACCACTGGCGCGTAGAGGTGCAGGATGCGCCGCACGACCGGGTGGCGCCAGTCAAAGCAGAGCGAGAGGCGCGTGCCCCGCAGACCCGGCAGTTGCGCGAGGAACTGGAAGGTTGCCGCCGCCAGGATGCCGACGCTCAGGCTGACGATGTCCAGCTTGCCAGCCAGCAGCACCACGGCCACGATGGTGCCCAGGTTGTGGACGGGCGCGCCCATTGCGGGATAGACGAAATCCTTGCGGGCATAGTGATACGCCTGCAAGATGCCTGACAGGCCGTAGACAAAGATCGAGGGGACGATTACCCGCACGAGCAACGTGGCCGTGCTCTGCAAGGCGGGGTCGAATCCGCCCAGCAACACGCGGGCAACCCACGGGGCGGTCAGCTCAAGCAGGACGGTTACTATCAGCATGACTAGCGCGGTCAGGCTGAGCAGGATAGAGAGGATGCGCTCTAGCTCGCTCCGCCGCTCCTCGGTGGCGTATTCGCTCAACACGGGAACCAGCGCTGCGCTGAGCATGCCGCCCACCAGCAGCTCGTAGACCATTTTGGGGACCTGGCTGACGGCGTCAAAGACGCTGGTTGACCCACTGGCCCCGAACGTCCCGGCGATTACCGCCTCGCGCACCAGGCCCAGTACGCGGCTGGCAATGTTACCAATCGAGTTGATGCCCGCGGCGCGAGCGATCCCGCCGGTTGTGGCTGCCTGGGCGGTGGGCGCAGCGCCGGACGCTACCCCCGGCTCGGGGGGCAGTGCGGCGTTGGCTGATGAGTCTATCCCTGTATGTATGTCTCCCATATCCCGCTTTCGTCGGTGAAGGGTGGCGCTTCACAAGTAGACATTCCCCTGCGGACCGGTCTGGCCCGCAGGGGGAATGCAAGGTTCACGCTAGTTCGGTCTTGTCGTTTAGCCGCGTTCGGCCAACAGTTCCCGCAGGGCGGCGAACACCTGGTCCAGGTCGGCAGTGCTGACATAGCCCATGTGGCCGATGCGGATCATCTCAACGCCGGGGGCCTTGGTGGAACCGGCGACGATGTTGTACCGCTCGCGCAGCGTGGCCAGCGTCTTGGAGGCGCTCATCCCTTCGGGCAGCGTGACCGCTGTGACGGTATTGGAGTAGTGGCCCGGCTCGGCGAACAAGCCCAGGCCCAACTCTTGCACACCCTTGCGGCAATAGTCGCCGATGTACGTGTGGCGGGCAATCGTACCGTCGACGCCTTCGGCCAGCATGTTCCGCAGGCTCACCTGTAGGCCATACAGCACCGAGACGGCGGGCGTGGCCGGGGTCTGGTTGCGCAGGGCGTACTTTTTGGCGTCGCCCAGGTCAAAGTAAAAGCGGGGCATCTTGGCCTTGGCGTAGGCTTCCCACGCCTTGGGGCTAAAGCTGATGAACGCCAGCCCTGGAGGGGCCATCCATGCTTTTTGCGAGCCGCTCACGACGACATCAATGCCCCATTCGTCGGTGCGGAGCCGGATGGCGCCCACGCCGCTAATGCCGTCCACCAGGATCAACGGCGAGGGGTCGGCGGCCTCGTGGATGGCCTGGGCCAGCGCCTCGACGTCGTTGGTGACGCCGGTGGAGGTTTCGTTCTGGGTGAACAGGACGGCGGCAAAAGGCCCCTCGTTGCGGATTTTCTCCGCGACTTCGGCTGGGTTGGCGGCCTGGCCCATTGGGTAGCTCATCTGCACAACGTCCGCGCCATAGGCCCGGGCGATCTTGGCGAAACGCTCGCCGAACACGCCGATGGTAACCGCCAGCACCCGGTCTCCAGGGGAGAGGGTGTTCACGATGGCAGCTTCCATGCTACCGGTTCCTGAAGAAGTCAGGATATATAGATCGTTCTTCGTCTCGAAGAACTGTTTGAGAGCATCAGTGATCTCGGCGAAAATGGCCTCGAACTCGGGACCCCGATGGTTGATCATTTGCTGGCCGACAGCTTCGATGACGTCGGGCGGCAAGGGCGTAGGGCCGGGAATGCGTAGGTTCATTGTACCCTCCTGAATGAATCGTCTATTGCGACAGGCTCCCCTATGATACTGTTCTTTGCCCGCCTGAACAAATGGCCCTCTATGACCGTGCGGACAGGGCAATTGCGTGATCGAATCTCGGTGCTCATTTCCTGAGATATGACCCTTCTGCCGTCTGAAACTGCTTGACATGGCCTGCATGGGGCATTATAATAGCCAAAATCAGCTCCTCATATGAGTTTATCATTATCTGTCCGCACAGGATACGCCAGTGATGACACCGCCTGTACGCCGACCCAGACGAGTGAGCCTTACCAGGGAATGCTTGAAGAGCATTCGCGAGTACATCGTGTCCAACGGGCTGAGTTCGGGGGACAAGCTGCCCTCTCAGCAAGAGTGGGCCGAGATGCTCGGGGTAAGCGTGCTTGTTGTGCGCGAGGCGTTTCAGTCTGCCCAGGCGCTGGGTCTGGTGGAGGTGCAACACGGGCGGGGCATCTTTGTGCGGGGGCCGGAGGAAGCTGATTTCCTCGATTTTCTCGCCTTTGGTAGACCCCTTCAGGATTTCGACCTGGCGGAGGTGATCGAAGCACGCGCCATGTTAGAGCTGGCGGTGCTCGAATCATGCATCGCCCGGGTCACCCCGGAATTGGTGGTGGAACTGGACGCGCTGCTGGATCAGATGCGTGCCCATCCCCCTCGCCCTGGTGAACTCTCTTCGGTGCACAGAAGCTTCCATCAGGCTATGTTGACGGCTTGTGGCAACCGGCTGCTGTGTGATATTGGCATGCCGTTGATCAACACTTTTTGGGCGCTGGGCAATTCCGGGTACGTACAATTCACCGAGACCACGCTACAAACCGATCTGGTTGGCTTGCACGTGGGGTATATGGACGCGATCAAGAACCGCGATCTGTCGCATACCCGCGAGCTAGTAGATGAGCACCTGTACGGGCTGTGTTCGCAGTATGGTGTGTTCCCCTGTGCGAATGGATTTGCAGAGGACGGGTCAGGTTTGGCTCAGAAGGGCTGACCTGTCTTTTATCTTGGTGTAGCTATGCATTACACTGCCAGTCGCTGGCAGGCATTCCACCGGAGGAAGTGCCTATCGGTAAAAGCGAGGACACGGTAAAAGCTGTATGCGGGCCATGATGATGCTAGCCAGAGAAGGCGCGTATTGTTCATTTCCATACCAGGGAAGGAAGGAAGGTTCACAATGGCTCAAAAGATCTCTCGTCGCGAACTGGTCAAAGGTGCTACAGTGACAGCCGCGAGCCTGGCGCTCGCCGCCTGTTCCAAGCCTGCTGAAGTGGTCAAAGAGACCGTCGTGGTCAGGGAAGAGGTGGAGAAAGAGGTCACCACGGTTGTTGAGAAAGAGGTGATCAAGGTTGTGGAGGCCACGGCACCCACAGGCCCTACGAACGCCTGGGGAGTGACATTGCCTGCCGACGCGCTGCCTCTGGAAGAGCAGTTCATTTGGTACGGCGGCGGCGCGCCTGGCGGCAGCGCTACAGGCTCCGGTGGCTATGGGCACATCATGGAGGCCCTGTACAACCGCACCTTTGAGCACGCTTGCGGACAGGAAACGCTCACAACGCTCGACACCAATTTCAACGTGATAGGCGT
>JAAYXX010000048.1 GCA_012515695.1 Chloroflexota bacterium | reverse complement strand
CCGCGTCGCGCACCAGCCGGGCCGTCTCCTCCAGTTGCGCCGCCGAGCGGGCCATAATGCCCACGGCGGCCCCAGCGCGGGCCAGCCATTGGGCGTACAATCGCCCCAGGCCGCGCCCCCCGCCAGTAATCAAGGCCACCTGCCCGGTAAGGCTGATGGATTCAGGCGTAAAGGATGAGGTCATGATTGCCTCCCATGAGGGTGCTTTGGATATGGTAGTATCCATTCAGATGGCGTCTGTATGATAGCGTGGAACGGGCGCGGGGGAAAGGCGGGGGGGAGCAGCCCCGCCCAGTTCCTACGGTTTCTCCTGTTGCACACTCTCGATGCAGCAGTCGCGCAGGGTGCAGCGAACGTTGATCCTGTCGCGGCGCGTGGTACCATCGGGCAGAGTCACGACGCCGTAATAGTGGTATACCGCTCCGGAGAGCGATCCCAGCGGCACAAAGGCTTGCTCTAGATTGGTGGACTGCATAACCTCGTAGGACAGGGGTTGACCGGCGCTCTGCACAGCCGCGATATACTCGTCCACCAGGGCGAGCGAAGCCTGTTCGTCGGCGCACAGCCGGTTGGCGGCCTCGACCCGCCTGCCGTTGTTGATGTCGTCATAGTAACCGTCGATGAATGGCTCGCTGGTGAGTCGGGGGGGCAGGGCGGCATAGCTCAACGCGCCACCCACCAGCACACAGGCCAGTGCCGCGATCCCTATGGTCAGACGTTTCATGTTCGCCCTCCCAGAACCATGAATTGGATGGAATACGGACACGCGAACAAGGCCGATACTGCGGGGGCGCCAGCCCTACTCCTGACGTAATCCCGCCGAGACGCTGATGCCTGGCGAGCAACCTTTTGCCGCCTCTGTCATTGCTAGTGTAGCGCCAAGTCATGCCGAATTCAAGTGGTCTTGGCCTCAAACGGGTATGCAATCGCCCAGTATGGGACTGAATGTCCCATGCTGCGGAAAGAGGAAACCCGTCAAGACGGGTTTAGGAGCGTTTTGAAATGGGATTGGACCGCCGCCATCCTTGGCGGCTTACAATGATGCCGGCTGGAAGCCGGCGGTCCAGTTAGCCGCGCCATTCCTGACGCGTGGGGGGCCAGCATCCCTGGCGGCTTATATCAGTGCCGGGCTATTTGCCCCTGTAAGAGACAGTAATTGACCACAATCGTTGCGCGGGCGCTTGCGCTGGATGGGGAAACGCGGCAAACTAGCGCCGCCGAGTTGGGACGGACTGCTGGCCGCCGCGCGCATGGCGGAAACATCACAGATAAAGGGGGGCCTCATGCCCAGACAACTGATGTGCGTGGACAAAGAACGGCTGGAATGGCAAGAGTATGAGGAGCAGCCGGTGGGCCAGGGGCAGGTGCGGGTGCGCGTCGAGTTTGCCGCCGCCAAGCACGGCACCGAGATGGCGCTCTACAAGGGATACGCTTTTGAGCGCGGGGTGTATGATCGCGAGTATCAGCTTTTTCGCCCGGCGAGCGGCTCGCCCTATCCCGTGGCGGTGGGCAACATGATCGTGGGGCTGGTGGAAGAAGTGGGGCTGGGGGTCAGCCGCCTGGCCGTGGGCGACCGGGTCTGCGCGTATAGCGGCTTTCGCGAGAGCCGGGTGGTTGCCGAGAGCGCCTGCTGGAAGCTGCCCGAAGGGATGCCCTGGCAGTCGGCGGTGTGCCTGGACCCAGCCGAGTTTGCGCTGGGAGCCGTGCGCGATGGGCATGTGCGGGTGGGGGACGCGGTGGCGGTGTTTGGGCTGGGCGCCATCGGCCTGATGGCGGTGCAACTGGCCCAGGTGGCCGGGGCCAGCCCGGTCATTGCTCTCGATCCTCTGGCGAGTCGGCGGGACATTGCCAAACAACTGGGCGCGGACCTGGTGCTGGACCCTTCCGCCGTGGATGCGGGCCGGGAGCTAAAGGCGGCTACCGGCAAGCGCGGGGTGGATGTGGTGTTGGAATATAGCGGCGCTCGCCAGGCAATGCAGCAAGCTCTGCGGGGTGTGGCGTATGGCGGCACGGTGGTGATGGGCGCCTATCCGCCGCCCTATGGGGCCGGGCTGGACCTGGGGGCAGAGGCGCACATGAATATCCCTCGGATTGTGTTCTCCAGGGCGTGCAGCCAGCCAGACCGCGACTATCCTCGCTGGGATGAGCCGCGCCTGTTCGACGTCTGCTGGCGGCTGCTGGCCGAGGGGCGCATCACCGGCGAGCCTATTGTGCAGCCCGTGGTGCCTTTTGGCGAGCTATTGGAGCATTATCCCCGGATCGCGCAGCACCCGGAGGAATATCTGAAACTGGGAGCCGTGCTGTAGCTGGAGCGGCAGAATCTTGAAGGCATCATAACATAGCAATGCAGGAGGAGCCTTGAGCGAGCAGAAACGTGAATTCTCGGCCAACGTGCAGGCGGTGTTGGAGGATTTTCTAGCGATTGCCCACCGCTTTGCCGAAGGGAGAGGCAAGTATGCCATCTCTGTCGGTGGGTCGCAGGGCAAGGGGCTGTCGGATCAGAATTCTGATGTGGATTTTCGGCTGTTCATCGAGCGGGATTTGGTGTCCCCGGAAGAGAACCCGCAACTGTGGCAGGATTATTACGACGCGATGGAGTATTGGCGGCAGCGGGGCATCAATGTTGATGGCATCTGGACGCGCCGGATTGACACGATGGACGCGCTCCTGGACAGGTGGCTGGCGGGCGAGTTGGCTACCATTGACATGATCTGGACGATTTGGGGCTATCATCTGCTGCCCGACTTGTACCATCAGGCGGTGATCGAGGACCCGTTCGGCGTGATTGCCGGATGGAAAGAGCGCCTGCGCGTGTATCCTCAGCCGTTGAAGCAAGCCATTCTCAAGAAGCATCTCGAATCGCTGCGTTACTGGCGAGGTGACTATCACTATCGGAACAAGGTGCAGCGCGGGGATGTGGTTTTTACCGCTGGGCTGACGTCCAGGCTGGTGCATGACATGATCCAGGTTCTATTTGCGCTCAACGAGACGTATTATGTGGGCGATGGGCAAAACCTGGACTTTTGCCGCAAATTCGCGCTGGCTCCGGCGGGGTTCGCAGACAAGATGCAGCAGATTCTCTACCCGGAGGCGACGGAAAACCGATTGCAGGTGCAATACGCGGCGCTGTTGGCGCTGATTGACGAGGTGGTCGCGCTGGCCGACCAAAATGCTCGGCAGTAGGATAGCCCAATGGCAGCTTCCCAGCGTTATGGAAGCGAGCTAAGGGACTCTTAGCAGCGGTAATGGCAACTGCCAGACCCCCCTACCGTCCGTGACTGGCGATAGGGGGGTCTGGTAATGTCAGGGATCAGATCAGGTTGGGCTTCTGTCCGGCATGTTCCAGACGAGCATGCCTTCATCGTCCCATGCACCAATGAGAATATGGTCGCAGTTCAGGTCGAGCAACGCAAGTCGGGCATCATCCACGCAATCGCCGGGCTGGATGCAGGTTTCTTCAGTGTCCTGCATGAGCGCTCCCACCATCGGATACCGCCTGGAGTCACGGTACGCGTCTTTAACAAAGGACTGCGGAGACCCTGAAGAGGCAAAGTAGTAAACATTGCAATAAACTTTGCCTTGGTGGAGGAAGTAATTCTTTATCAAAGCTTCCTCATGCCCTCTTTCATCTGTTTCAAATACCACGTGTCGGCAAGGTTTTGCGGATAGCTTTCAATGAACGGTAGCAGCCACGATCTCGTTTGGTTGTGTCCGGTGCCTCCTCCCCGTTCGAATTCGTGTAGGAACGTTTCTTCTACAGGACCAGAGAGAAAGGAAGTTATGCACCCTTCTGCGAGAGGCAGGGCCAAGAGCTTGTCCGCGAGCGTGTTCCCATATCGCAGAGAATACCCAACCCACTTGAAAGCTTCCTCGCCAAGAACATACTGCTTGAGCATAAGAATCCTCACCTCTCGTCAGCTTGGGTTGTACACTGCTATCAGGACATAGTCGCCACTATGGTTGGTCAGGGTCGACAATCCCAATGGGGGAGTTCTTTTCCATGTGACAAATCACATCTCGGGCTTTTATCCCATCTTTGATTCGTGTCCAGAAGCCTTGCCCAGTGCCTACTGGCCCAAGACCGAATCATACCTCCTGGCGTTGGGGAAGTACAGCCCGATGGTAGCTTTTCGGCGTTGGCGGGCGTGGCAAGAAATGGTGGCGGCTGGGAGGGGATTGGGGTATGATGGATGAGGTTCATCCATTCCACCGATGAGCGAGGAGACGACCATGCAGCAGAATACACTCGATTGGCAGCAGTTCGTGGACCCGCCGCGGGAGGTGCGCCCGCTCCCCATTCTACACGCGGGCATTCACGCCCCGGAAGACCTGGACGCGCAGGTGGCGCGAGGCGTGGGTGGGGTCGTGATTAACGTGGGAGGGCGCGGCCCGGAGTACCTGCATTCCACCGAGGAATGGGAGCGGCTGCGGCAGGTCATCGGCTGGGCGGTGGAGCGCGGGCTGCGGCTCTGGCTGTACGACGAGTGCGGCTATCCCAGCGGCAACGCCGGATCGTGGGTGCTGGAAGGCCACCCGGAATATCAGGCCGAGGGGGTAGAGTATCACGAGCAGGTCTGCGTCGCCGGAACCAGTCTCGAATGGGAGTTGCCCGCCGGGGAACTGGTCTG
>JAAYXX010000371.1 GCA_012515695.1 Chloroflexota bacterium | reverse complement strand
GGTCTGCGCGGGGCCAGCGGGAACCTGGCGCAGATTGGCGGCCATCTGGCGCAACTCGGCGGCGCGAGCGGCATCCGCACAGGCTGCCGCTTCGTCATCGCAGCGAGCGGCCAACCGCGCGGCGTAATCCATCACCCCGCGCAGAGCCACGCCCACCGAATCCAGAAAAGCGACCTCTTCCGCCGACTGGGCGCGGGCGCGCTCGGCTTCGGCGTCCGCCAGAATACCCGATAGCCCCTTGGCGAGCAGCCGGGGATAATCGGGGACAATGTGGCCGAACACCGAGCGAATGGTGACGCCCTGCTCGGCGGCTCTGGCCCGCTCTTCTTCCGTCGTGTAATCGGGAAAGCCGCGCTCATAGTGCAGCCGGGGCTGTTCCAGCGTGTGCGATCCGGCGAAAAGCTGCCCGGCCCACAGGTCCGTGGGCATAATGCTCAACTTGAGGGCGATGGCGCGCGCCTTGCGTACGGGCAGCGGCTCGGCCATATAGCGTTCGTCAATGCGGGGCGGGCACTCGGCTTCTGCCGGGGAATCCTCCATCGCGGCGCGCACCCGCTGACGCAGGTCAACCACACGCGGCGTATCCGCGCCCTGCAAAACCTGGTTAACGCCGAAAGGGTCAGCTACACAGGGGACAGCGCCTCCTGAGAACTCGGTCATGCCGGGGGTTCGGGTGATGCTCTCCATCGTTTCCCTCCAAGAGTGCGTATGGGGCACAGCGCAAACCCGCAGGCCCGGCGCTGTGCCCCTATGGATGCGTTGGCTCGGATTATTGCAGGTAGGCCGGGTCGCTCATCCGCTGCGTGTATTCGGCCAGCCGTTTTTGCCGCGCCACAAAGGCGGCGAACAGGCCGTCGGCAGTCTCCTGGATGGTGCGGTGGCTGTTGGTATAGGGGTCCTGGCGGGTGGCCTCGTTCACCTGCTCGATCCACTCGGCGGGGAGGGCGTCGCTGCCAGAGAACGCGCCGGACAACCCGCCCGCCACGGCGGCCAGGCAATCGGTGTCTCGCCCAAAGTTGACGGCAGCCAGTATCGCCTCCTTGGGGTTGCCACGGGTCAGGGCGAACAGCGCCAGCCCCTTGCTGACGATTTCGTTGGCCTGAGCCGAGCCATAGTTGAAATAATCGCCGCCATAGTAGAACTGGTAGAACTCGTCGCGCATCGCCATCGCGTCGGTGTGCTTGGCGGCCAACTCCAGGGCGCGGTCCACCTCGCGCTCGATGGTGTCATAGCGGGCGTACAGGCTGCCGCCCTCGGCGCGATAATGCACAAAGCGGCGGGCCACGTCCAACACCGACTCGACGGTGGCGTTGGGGTTGCAGGCTTCGGCGATAGCGGCGTTGTACAGAGCGGCCCAGCGCAAGCCAAAGGCCACTTCGCGCATGTACATCCGGCCCACCTCAAAAGTATCGTCCGCCGCGCCCTGGGGGTCGCCCGCGTTAATCAGGCCGATGGGGTGGGAAGCGCGGGCCATCGAGACGACGACGGGGAAAGGCCACAACTGCCCCAACTCGGAGGGGGGCACGCCCGCCTTGACCAGGTCTTGCAGCGACCGATCAAAGCCCTCTTGCTTGTAGATCATCTTGCTCTGATCCAGGTCGCGCGCCCAAACGGCGGCCAGGTCTTGGGCCAGGATACGATCCTGCTTCTCGATAATGGCCGTGGCAAACAGCTTTTGCCGCTCGATGCCGTCTTCGGTCGTGCCGGGCAGGCGGGTCCAGTCGGTGATGTTGGTATAGTGCTTGTAGGGCAGCAGCTTGTCCAGAAAGCCATGCGTCTCGCGGATACGCTCACGAGACCAACCCTCCACGGCGGCCCCCATCGCGGACCCCACCCACGACGCGGCTATGCAGCCCTCAAATTTGCGCTTGAGCGTGATCATCAGCCCTTTTCTCCTGTACAAGTGTTAACGATGCCGGGACAAGGCGAACCCGCCATCACAGAGGTGTCTGTGTTTCAGCATAGCAGCGTAGGGGGTGGGTGTCAATCGGTATTCATTTGGTAGAACACGGAAGGACAGCCGAGCGTGAACGAATCGCGCCTCATCCCTATCGTTGTCCCGGATATACGCCCCTATCCACCGCAAATCCGTGCTGTGGGTCGTCCACCGCACCCGTCCCGCTTCCCCTATGCCTTCAGTGTGTCAATGTGGGGCCTCAAAGCCTTCTCCAGCCGCACCATCGCGTCGATCATGCTATCCTGGATTCCAAGCCACATATCATCGTCACGATACCCACCACCCTCGAACTTGAAGCTAATCCGGCATGCTCGTTTTCCGTCCAATCGCTCCCATTCCAGTGGTCCACCAAAGGCTGCCTCAATCTCTGCCTTCGCCTTGGCAAGCTCATCAAAGATCGCCTTGTTTTCTCTGTCGGCGTCCTTCCCCCGATCAATGTAGAGTTCGACCTGCGCATCATGCTGCCTGACCACATAGCTAAAAGATAACCCCGACTTTCCCGCTCCTGTACTAATCCAACTGTAGCGGCTGGGCGAGATATTCGCATGCAGCTTGGTCTTGGTCCTTGCCCGCTCCAACAGTGTTGCCCAGAACCTTTCCCGGATAATGTATCGCTCGGCAAGCTCTTTCTTGGTCACGCCGATATCGCGACTTTCCTGGCTTGGCCCGACAATCAGAGTAAAGAGCGGTGCAGGAGGCGAATCGTTAATACGGACGGCTTCCACTTTAACCATGTAAAATGAGGCCGAACTGGACTCATTAAGCCAAGTGATCGCCCGTATATGCTCTGGTCGGGGCTCCGAGACGATCCAGATGGCCACCTTGGCTTCCAGGGCAGTGAGATACGTGACAAGTTTGCCAAGGTGATCGTGGTCGCTCTTTTCTAGTTGGTTCTCGATAACCACCGTGCTACCTTCGCTATCCTCGGTGACGAGGTCAACGCTAAAGCTTCCAGCAGACTTTTCACGCTCGACGTTGGTCAGAGTGATATCCAGAACCTCACTCAGCACGTCACAGTTGTCCTCGAGCCACCGGGTCAGGTCGATGGCCTCATGACGCCATACATCCCGCAAAGGCACTCGTTCGAGTTTGCCAATCATGATGTCCCTCCTTTACCGCCCCTCCCACACCATCGCGTCGGGCGGCTCGCGGCGAAAGCCAAGGCTCTGCAACATCGGCTGGGCCGCGCTGCCCACCGGCGGCGCGCCATTCCACATCACGGCCAGCACGCGGCGCGGGCGACTGCACAGGCCGCCATCGCGGGTCAGGTGCGCCAGCAACAGGCGCACCGCATCGCGCAGAGTATCCTCCGCCACCTCAGGCAGCGTCGTCCAGCGGTCGCTGCCATGCTCATAGAGCAGAATCGGCACGCCCCGCTGCAACACGATATAATTCGAGGGGAGCCGCGGGAAGCGATAGGGGTTGTGGGCATCGGGCAGGTCGGTGGCAGCCTCGTCGGCTTGCTGGGCGCGCTCCGCCTGCAACGCGGGGCCGTACAGGTTGGCCGGGTCGGTGGCGTTGAGCAGCACCAAATCCTCCGCGCCGTCCGCCTCCGGGCGGTTCCACTCGCGCAGACGTTCCACCGCCTCGGGCAGAGCGAACTGGATGCCGGGCAGCCCGCGCACGAAATAGCCCCGCCGCACCTCGCCGCGCAGTTCCATCCGCTGGAAATGGCGGTACAGGGCAGACCATTCCCACGACGCTTCATTTTGCAGGCATTCACGGGTCACGATGCCGTAACGCTGGAGCAGTTGGCGGGCGCGCAGTTCGTCCCGCTGCTGTTCGGGCAGGTCGTCGCCCCAAATGCCCCGACGATGCACCAGCGACCAACGCCCCGGCCAGCGATTGGGCAGAGGCAGCCGGTCCGCCACGTCGCGGCGGGCCTGGCGCAAGCGGCCCCGATCGGGGCGGCCCACCAGACTCGGCTGGCGAGATGCCCGCCACGCCTGCAAGTCTTGTTCCAGCGAACTCAACGGGGCGCGCGCCCTGTCGGGCTGCTCGATCTCTCCGGCCAGCAGGCGGCGCAGGGCCTCATAGTGGTCGTTGGTTACGATTCCGGCCAGCAGTAACTCGACCAGCGCGCCATCCAGGTCCGTGGGGGCTAGGCGCAGGGCGCGCTGCAAATCGCCAGTCGGCGAAGCGCCCTCCTCCTTGATATAGTCCCAGACGCGGCGGGCGGTCTCCCCCAATTGCTCGCCGACATTCCCGTCGGCAAGGGGTTCCAGGAACAGCGCCCCCTCGCCGCGCCGGAAAAGGCGCACCTGGGCGCGGCGAGAGTCTACGCCAGTTGCCACCCAGGCCCATTCTCCCTCCGCGCACAATCGGTCCAACCAGCCGGGGCGATAGCCCTCCAACCGAACGGGGAGCAGATCACGCTCCCAGAGCGGGGCCTGCGCGGGCGCGCCGCGCAGTTGCTCAAGGATGCCTTGCAGCCCCTCTTCGCCGTGCAAGCGCGTCGCGGGGTGGACATGCTGCCAGCGCGCCAGGAAATCCACATACGCGGGCAACTCGACAGGGCGCACTTCCTTACGCAGCAGGTCCAGCGTGCGGCGGTGAATGCGCTCCAATACCCGCCGGTCACACCATTCCGTCTCGGTAGCGCCGGGGCTGAGGTGTCCTTGCAGCAAATAGCCATTGCCCACCATTTCGGTCAGCGCGATCTTGAGCCAGTCCGCCGGAAAATCGTAGCGGGCGCGGATCGCGTCGAGCGTCAGCGGCCCACGCGAGCGGGTAAGCACGCGCAGCAGCAGCTTGCGCGCCGCGTCGGGCGAGCCGGGCGGCTCCTGAAAGCGCTCCGGCAGATAAACGGGCGGCTTTTCCGGGAGGCCGAAAGCGTCGCGGTAGCGGTGGTAATCCTCGGTGAGCACCCAGCGAGCGGCGGGGCCGTCGGCGGTGGGCAGGGTGATCTCCACGGCGCGGCCCTCGGCGGCCAGCCGCAGCAGCCAGGCGCGCCCCTCTCCCGTGCAGCGAGCGGCCACCTCGTCGGCGCTCAGGTCACCTAGTTGGTGCAACGTAACCGCCAGGTCTTCGGCGCTGCGTGCCTGATAGCCCTCCGCCAGATGTTGCAGTTCAGCCTCCACCCCGGCGATAGCTTCAGGGCGCAGCAGGTCGGGCAGCGCGCCCTCGTCCAGCAGTTGGCTCAGTAGCTCGCGGTTCAGGGCCAGGGCTTGAATATGCCGCTCGGCCTGGGGCAGATCCCCCTCATACATCTGAAAGGCAACGAAATCATAGAGCAGGCTGGCAGCCACAGGCGAGGGGACAATGGTTTCCACCTCTACCACGCGTATCTCGCCGGTTTGCACCCCCTCCACCACTTGGAGCAGGTGCTCCAGATCGAGCACGTCGCGCAAGCAATCCCGGTAGGTCTCGGCAATCAGGGGGTATTCCTGGAAATCGCGCACGATGGACAGCAGTTCTTTGGCGCGCAGGCGTTGCAACCAAAAGGGCGTGCGCCGATTGCCGCCGCGTATGCCGGGCAACAGCAAGGCGCGGGCGGCGTTCATGCGAAACTGGGCGCCGAATACCGCCGAGTTGGGCAGCTCCAGCATCAGGCGCTCGCGCACCTCGGCGGGACTCGTCTCACGCAAAATATCGAGCGGCACTTCGCGGTCCGACTGGATAAAGTGCAGCAAAATGCCGTCGTCGTTGGCCTGGGTTTCCAGGGTAAAGCCGTACTGCTCGCGCAACGCCTGGGTAAGCGCCAGCGCCCACGCGCTATTCACCCGCCCGCCAAAGCAGGAATGAATCACCATCTGCTGGTCGCCCAGGGCATCGCGGAACGATTCGACGATGATCGCCCGATCAGAGGAAATCTCGCCCAACACGTCAATCTGATGGCGCACGTAGAGGATGGCGTTTCGCGCCGCCAGTTCGTCCAGGGCATAGTCCGCTTGCAGCCAGCGAATCACCGGCTCGGCTTCCTCCGGCCATTCGGCGCCCGCGTCGTCGGGCAGCGGCGGCAGCGCGGCTACCCGCTCGGCCAGCAGGCGGCGAAACGCGCCCAGGCGGCAGCCCGTGTAATACTCGCGCTGAGGCGCTTCGCCCTTCCAAAAGGGCATGCGGGGCATGGCCCCTTCGCCGGGCGCGACGATAATCCGATCATTCTCAATTTCCAGCGCGCGCCAGGTGTTGCTACCCAGCGTAAACACATCGCCCGCGCGGGTCTCGTAGACAAACTCCTCATCCAACGAGCCGAGCAGGGTCTTGCCGTCGGGCAAATAGACGTGGAACAACCCCCGGTCGGGAATGGTCCCGCCGTTACGCAGGGCCAGCAGGCGGCTACCCGGCAGGGCGGTCAGGGTGTCGTGGAGCCGATCCCAGCCGATGCGCGGGCGCAGCTCGTGAAAATGCTCGCTGGGGAATCTGGCGGTAAGCATATCCAGCACGGACCGCAACGCCTTTTCGGTCAAGTTCTGGTAGCCATAAGCCTGGCGTACGACCCGGTGCAACTCGTCCACCTGCCAGTCTTGCAGCGAAACCATCGCCACGATCTGCTGGGCCAGCACGTCCAGGCAGTTGCGCGGGGTATACGTCGGCTCGACGTCACCTTGCAGCATACCATTCGCCACGGCGGCAGCATCCAGCAAATCCTCGCAAAACAGGGCATAGATGCGGCCCACGCTGGTCTGCCCCACCAGGTGGCCGGAGCGCCCCACGCGCTGCAAGCCACGCGATACGCTGCGGGGCGATTGAATCTGGATGACCTCGTCCACCATGCCGATGTCAATGCCCAATTCCAGCGAGCTGGTACCGATCAGGGCGGGCAGGCGTCCGGCCTTGAGGTCACGCTCCAGTTCCAGGCGCACTTCTTTGGCGACGCTGCCGTGGTGGGCACGAAATGGTCCGCCGACGCGCCCTGTGCCAAATAGCCCCAGGCCCCTGGGCACGCCGTCCACCAACAGGGCCGATGTGCCCGGCTCGACCTCCTCCGCCTCTTCCAGGGCGTACTGCTCGTTCAGTTGATCCGCCGTGCGTTCGGCGGTGCGGCGGCTGTTGGTGAAAATCAGCGTCGTGCGATGACGGCGAATCTCGTTCAGCACATCGGGGATCACTGCGGGCCAGATCGAGTTGCCCGGCAACCGCCGCAAGTCGGTAACGACGGTAGTCACCTGCAAATCTAATGGCTTGCGCGTGCCCGCGTCGATAATTGTCACTGGCCGGGGGACAAGCTGCTGGCCGCCGTCCTCCGCAGCCACCCACTCCTGGCCGCCGAGAAAGCGGGCCACTTCTTCCAGGGGGCGCTGGGTCGCAGAGAGGCCAATGCGCTGCACGGGGCCATTCGCCTGCCGGGTTAGCCGCTCCAGGCTCAGGGCCAGATGGACGCCGCGTTTGTTGCCGCACAGGGTATGGATCTCGTCCACGATCACCGTACGCACCGTCTTGAGAATATCGCCAGCCTTGGGGCTGGTGAGCATCAGATACAGCGATTCCGGTGTGGTGATCAGGATATGCGGCGGCTTATTGACCATGCTCTGCCGCACAGAGGTAGGGGTATCGCCAGTCCGCACGGCCACGCGCAACGGGGGCAAGGGCGTGCCCTGGCGCTCGGCCTGCTCGCGAATACCCGCCAGCGGCTCGCGCAGGTTGCGCTCGATGTCGTTATTCAGCGCCTTCAGCGGCGAGATATAGAGCAACTCAACCCCATCAGGCTGCGGGCGCTCGGCCAACCCGCGAAAGATGGTGTCGATTCCCCACAAGAAGGCGGTCATCGTCTTGCCAGAGCCAGTGGGGGCCAGGATCAAGGTATGCTCGCCCCGCTGAATGGCAGGCCAGCCCAGTTGTTGCGGCGGGGTCGGTTCCCCATAACGGCCACGAAACCACGCGCGCACTATTGGAGTAAAGGTGCTCAGGATGTCGTTCATCTTGTCCCCCGCTATCTAGCACTATGGCTCGATTATAGAGCAAATGTTCGCGTTGTCCAGGGGAGACGCATCGCCCCGGAAAATAGGCAACAAAAAACCCCCGGCCACAAGACCGGGGGTCTGGAACAGAGAACGCTATATTCAGCTATCTTTGCAATGGTTACTTGATCTGACCGATAGCCTGGTTGAGATCAGCGGCGCTGTGATACTCCTTGTCCTTGGGCAGGCTGTTCAGCAGCTCGACGACCTCGCTCGGCGCGCCATGCTCCCTGGCATAGTCGGCCACCTTGGTCGCATTCGCCGGGTAGTCGATACCGCCCAGATAGGACTGCACTTCCGCTGTACTGACATTGGCCATTGTACGGCCTTGTCCTTGCCTTGCCATTGTATACACCTCCTGATATATCACCCAGAAATCATGGGCTTCTCAGGAATCGTGTGCTACTCTGGAGGCGCGACAGGGGCAGGATGACCGAACCGTGGTTACAATCGTTCCATACAATCAACAAGATAGCAAAACGTGAGGGGATTGAAGAGAAGCTCTACACTGTGAGTATATCGTACTGTCATCCGTTTGTCAACAATCGTACAGAATCAGGTATTTCGCCCCACGCTGGCCCTGGACAGCAGCGGGGATTGTGTGGTAACTTTTGGTGTCTATGGTTGCTGGCCTGTACGCGAACCTGACGCTCGCAGCAGAAAAGTCCGGCACACCACAGGCCCCCCTCACCTACCGGGCCTATGCGCGCAATCAAGCGCGCCTCATCGGTGGCCACGCAATGTTGCTAGGAAAGGAAACATATGAGCGAAAACGGACACTATGGAATTGCCGAACGCAAGGCGCGCTGGCGTGCTTTCCTGGACATGGAGCAGCCCCCCAGCCATGTGTTCTTTATCGCGTATGACCCAGAGCCTATCGAGCGCCCCTGGCCCTGGCCCGACCTCAAGCAAGAGCGCATCGAATACGCCTGGCGGATGTACGAACGCGAAATGGCCCGCATGGAGTGGCTGCGAGACGACTATATCCCCCACCTGAACCCCTACACCGGCACCGAGATTTTCGCCGAGTCATTCGGCTGCCAGGTGCATCGCGCCGACGATAATATGCCCTTTGCGCTGCCGCTCATCCACGAGGCGCGGGAGGTGGCGGCGCTGCGCGTGCCGGAGCTGAGTTCCACGCCGCTGGCGCTGCTGTTCGAGATCGGCGACGAGCTGCGTCGCCGGGCCGGGCCAGAAGCCGTCATGAAGCTGGTGGACATCCAGACCCCGATGGATATCGCTGCCCTGATCTGGGACAAGAACAGCTTTTACATTGCCATGCGCGAGACGCCCGAAGCCGTCAAGGAACTGGCCGCCAAGGTGATGGAGTTGCTGGTCACCTTTCAAGATGAGTGGTTCCGGCGCTATGGGAGCGAGTTCATCGCCCACTTTCCCAGCTACTATATGCCCAGCGGCTTTACCCTGTCGGAGGATGAGGTGGGCAGCGTGAGCGCCAGCATGTTCGACGAGTTCTTTATGCCCGAGTTGGTCGAGCTTTCGGAGCGTTACGGCGGGCTGGGCATCCATTGCTGCGCCAACGCCAGGCACCAATGGGCCAACTTTAAGCGCATCCCGAATCTGCGCCTGCTGAACCTGGTTCAACCACAGGAAACGCTGCTCGAAGCCTGGAGCTATTTCGCCGACCACGTGCCGCAAATGCACAACCTGTCAGGCCCCGGCCCCGCCTGGATGTGGCCGGACCAATACCCGCCCAACGCGCGCGTCGTCATCCAGGCCACGGCAGAGACGCGAGACGAGGCGCTAGAGCTGTCCGACAAGCTGTGGGCCGCCTGCGGGCGAACGTAGGCACCATCCTGGCGCGCCGATACCGGGCGGTTGAAACCGCAGCAAGCTGGCGATTGCAGGGGTTGGTGCAGTTTATGAGTTTTAACTATTAATCTGGTTAACCCGCTGTGGCTGCGGCTCGCTGTTGCGCTTATCGTAGCCGCGCTTTCCATAGCGCGAAAAAACCGCAGTATAGTGCAGAGCGCGCTAGCGGAACCGTAGGTTCCGACGAAAGCGC
>JAAYXX010000370.1 GCA_012515695.1 Chloroflexota bacterium | reverse complement strand
TTCGTGCGCTATGAGGAGTCCTTGCCTTTCGCCATATCCGCGCTCGCCAGCGAGGATAGCACGGCGCTGAATGGCCGCCGCACCTGGCGCAACCTGCACAAGGGCAGCATCAGCGGTTGGGGGGATTTCGAGGCTTATCTGTGGCCGCAAGTCACCGCCGAGAGCATGAGGAACTATGAATATCTCGCCGCCCACCTCCCTGAAGGCATGGGGCTGATGGTGTGCCACGCCGGGGGCATCTATGAGCACCTTTCCGCGCTGTTCTCCTATGAGGGCCTTTGCCTGGCCCTGTATGATGATCCCGACCTGGTGCGCGCAGTGGCTCAACGCCTGGGCGAGACGATGTACGCCTTTTATCGGCAACTGGTCGAGCTGGACAATGTCATCGCCATCTTTCCGGGGGATGATATGGGCTTTCGCTCTGCGACGCTGCTCCCACCCGATGCGCTACGCACCTACACCCTCCCCTGGCACAAGCGGTACGCCTGCCTGGCCCATGAGCATGGTCTGCCCTACTTTTTGCACTCCTGCGGCAACCTGAAGGAAATCATGGGCGACCTGATTGACCAGGTCGGTGTCGATGCCAAGCACTCTTACGAGAACGCCATCATGCCGGTGGACGAGTTCCAGGCCACCTATGGCAACCGGATCGGCGTATTGGGCGGGGTGGACGTGGACGTGTTGGGCCGCCGCTCGCCCGACGAGGTGCGGGCCGAGGTGCGGCGGATTATCGACACCTGCCATCCACGGGGGCGGTTTGCCATCGGTTCGGGCAACTCGGTCCCTTCTTATATCCCGCTCGTCAACTATTTGACGATGGTGGACGAGGCCCTGCGTTAGCTCCCTGGCGCTGCTGTGCAGCGTACGGCTGTACAGCAGCGCACAATGGACAGGAGGAATACGTTTATGAGGGGTGTGATTCTAGCGGGCGGATTGGGGTCGCGCCTTTATCCGCTAACCTATGCAACCAACAAACACCTGCTTCCCATCTACAATATGCCCATGATTTTTTACCCCATCCGCACGCTGGTGGAGGCAGGCATCACCGAAGTGATAGTGGTGACCGGCGGGCCTCACGCGGGCGACTTTATCCGCGTGCTGAAGAACGGCAAAGAGTTGGGGCTGAAACACCTGGAATACGCCTACCAGGAGCACGAGGGCGGCATCGCGCAAGCCCTGGCCCTGTGTGAAGACTTTGCCGACAATGGGTGTGTGGCTGTCATCCTGGGGGATAACACTACTGACGCCAACATCTCGGAGGCGGTGCGTAGCTTTGAGGGCGGGGCCAGGGTCTTTTTGCGGCGCGTTCCCGACCCTGAGCGGTTTGGCGTGCCAGTGTTCGACCCGCAAGACCCGTCACGCATCGTCGCCATTGAGGAAAAGCCCGCCCAGCCCAAGAGCCAGTTTGCCGTGACCGGGCTATACTTGTACGATCAACACGTTTTCGATTATATTCGCACTATTATCCCCTCGCGGCGCGGTGAGTTAGAGATTACCGACGTGAACAACAGGTACATCCAGGAGGGGAAGTTGACCTGGGCCGAGCTTAATGGCTTTTGGTCGGACGCAGGCACGTTTGAGAGTTTGTACCGTTCGAATGCTTACTGGGCGCAAAAGGTCACAGGGCGCCCCTGCGAAGATTTCACCCGCTATTTCTAGGGGGTTGCACCGACCGGCGCATGATAGTGGAGTAAACGATGCGCGGTTTCTTCTGGGGGCCTGGACGCTGGCGTCAAGGCCCTCGCGGGTATAACCCCTGGTCTGGCTGGGGCGGCTGGGGGGGATGGGGCAGATGGGGTCGCGGTCGCTGGGGAGGCGGCGGATGTGGCTGTTGTGGACTGGCGCTGTTTGCGTTGCTGGTCTTGCTCATCCTGATGGTGTTGTTTGTTCTCCCCAGGTCCCGCCTCCAAGAGACGCCACCGTCGCCGGATTCCCGGCCGCTTTTCTACGTTGCGCCTGCCAACATGGCGCTGGCCGAATGGCGGGCGCAGACTCACTAGCAAAGGAGCGTTCCCATGTATCAGGCATTGGCCCCTGGCGCGATAGGCGTCAAGGTATCGTTCGAGCAGGCTGTCGAACTGGCGGCCAAACACGGATTCAAGGGTATCTCGGTGGACATGGGTCCGGTGGAAAGCCTGGGCCTGGAAGCGGTTCGGGAGATGTTGGCGGCTCATGACCTGCTGCCCGCTCTCACGGGTATGCCGGTCAACTTTAGGCAGGATGAGGCCACTTTTGAGAAGGGGCTGGCCGAGTTGCCGCGCTTTGCCGAGACAATGGCCGCGCTGGGCTGCACCCGCGCCGCCACCTGGCTGATGCCCTGGCACGAGACAATGTCCTACCAGGAGAATTTCGAGCAGTTGCGCCGCCGCACCAAGCGCATCTGTCAGGTGCTCAAGCCCTATGGCCTGCGCTACGGCCTGGAGTATGTGGGACCATTCACCATGCGCCAGGGGCGGCCCAATCCCTTTATTCATAACTTGGATGGACTGCTGGAACTGATCGCGGCGGTGGACGAGGACAACCTGGGCGTGCTGCTCGATTCTTACCACTGGTATACCGCCGGGGAGGATGCTAGCGACTTGGCGCGGCTTTCGGATGACCTGGTGGTGGTCGTCCACGTGAACGACGCCCCCGCCGGAGTGCCCCGCGACGAGCAGTTGGACAATGTGCGCGGCATGCCCGGCGAAACGGGGGTCATTGACATTCGCACGTTCCTCGGCGCGTTGGAGAAAATGGGCTACACTGGCCCGGTGATGGCCGAGCCATTCTCCGAGCGGGTGCGCCAACTGCCGCCCGACGAGGCCGTGGCCGCGACCGCCGAGTCCATGAACAAAATCTGGCAGATCGCCGGGTTGAAGTAGCCCTGGACTGACATCGTCCTTGGCAGGTTACAAGCCGCCAGGGATGGCGGCGATCCACAGGATGGACCGCCAGCATCCTTGCTGGCAGAGTACAGGCCGCCAGGGATGGCCAATGGCGCTAACTTTCACGGATCAAGTGCTGGGGCAAGATCGGAGTTGCCCTCATCCGCCCTTCGGGCATCGGCATACCTGCCGCTCGGCAGCATGCCGCCTTCTCC
>JAAYXX010000369.1 GCA_012515695.1 Chloroflexota bacterium | reverse complement strand
GCGGTCGCATCTGGCGAAGCGGTCGCATCTGGCGAAGCGGTCGCATCTGGCGAAGCGGGCGCATCGGACGAAGCGGGCGCGTCTGCGGGCGCAGCCTCGGACGCCGTGGCGATTTCGGCTGCGCTCGTGTCATTGGGGCCGCTGCCATTCCCCGGCATGTTCGCCCCCTGGGTTTGTTTCATAGACGCCAGTTCTTTCTCCAACCCCTGCACGCGCTTTTCCAGTTCGCGGAAAACGTCGGCAATCGGGTCTGGCAGGCGCTCGTGGTGTAACAAGATGCTCGGCTCTGGCTCGACGTGCGGGCCACGCACCACGCGGGCAGGCACGCCCACGGCAGTGGAATCCGCCGGGACGGGCTTGACGACGACTGCGCCGGAACCGATGCGGGCGTTCTCCCCGATGGTGATGGGGCCTAGAATGACCGCGTTGGAGCCAAGGACCGCGCCATTGCCGACGGTTGGGTGGCGTTTGCCTTTTTCTAGCGAGACGCCGCCCAAGACGGTGCCCTTGTACATGAGCACATCGTCGCCGATTTCGGCGGTCTCGCCGATGACGATGCCCATGCCGTGGTCAATGAAAAAGCGGCGGCCAATGGTCGCGCCGGGGTGAATCTCGATCCCCGTGAGAAAGCGGTTGAGATGCGAAATGAAACGCGCCAACCAGAGCAGCCGGTGGGTCCACAAGGCGTGGGCGATGCGGTGCAGCCAGATGGCGTGCAGGCCGGGGTAGCAAGTGATCACTTCCCACCATGTCCGGGCTGCCGGGTCTTTGGCGAATACCGTTTGCATATCCTCTTTTAATCGGGCGAACATGGTAATCCTTTCGGGCCGATGATTCCGCGCGGATAATTCCGCAGGTTAGCGGAGCAAATCGGACAGGGAAGTATTATCGAGCGTTTCGTGCAAGCGGTCAGATACTTTTTGCCAGACCATGCGCGCGGCGCAGATGGACTCGCGCTCGCAATGGCCGCCCTCCTCGTCCAGACACTCTAGCGAGGTCAGCGACCCCTCCACGGCGCGAAAAATATCCCCGATGCTGATAGATTCCGGGTCGCGGGCCAGCGAATAGCCCCCCGCTGCCCCGCGCACGCTATCGAGCAAACCGGCGTTCCGCAAGGAGGCCGCCACTCGCTCCAGGTAGGGGAGGGGCAGGTCTTGCAGGCGGGCGATCTCGCTTAATGGAATGGGGCCTTGGCCGTGTTGCCGCGCAAACTCGACCATTGCCCGCAGGCCGGTGCGTTCTTTGGCAGAGAATTTCATGTTTGCTCAATTCCTACCTAAAAGTCGGGATTATGATAGCAGGTTTTTCTCAGATGTCAAAGCAGAGCTATGGGGCATCACGGGTTGAGTAACTCGCCGCGCAAGCCGTTCTCGTCGGCGGAGTGGCAGCGCACGCGGGCCAGCACGTTGCCCAATTCCCGCTCAGACGGCGCGACGACGCGCACATAGTTGTCCGTCAGGCCGTCCCACAGGTGGGTCTGGCCCTCCGGGCTATGCGCCTCGAACAGCACCTCGACTTCCCTGCCGACGAACCGCTGATGGAACGCCGTCGCCAGCCGTTGCCCCAGGGCCATCAGTTGCTCGCTGCGCTGCTGGGCCACCTTGGGGGGCACCTGATCGGGGAGCCGATCGGCGGGCGTGCCAGGCCGCCGGGAATACCGAAAGACGTGCAATCGCGCAAACCCCATCCGCTCGACAAAAGCAGCGCTCTCGGCAAACTCGGCCTCCGACTCGCCGGGAAAGCCCACGATCACGTCGGTGGTCAGCGACACGTCGGGGATGCGGGCGCGGATGGTGTCCACCAGCGCGGCAAACTCGTCGGGGGAATATCGGCGGGCCATGCGGCGCAAGGTGGCCCCGGAGCCGCTTTGCAGCGGCACATGCAAATGGCGGCAGAGCCGACGGTTGTACCGCTCATCGTCCCACAGCGCCAGCAGTTCGGGCGTCACGTCCCACGGCTCGATGGAAGAAAGCCGCAGACGCTCGACGGGCGTTTGTTCCAGCAGCAGGCGCACCAGCCGCGCCAGCGACCAGCCCGCCGAAATGGGCAGCGGGCCTGCTTCGGCCTGATCGCGCCCATAGCCGCCGATATTCACGCCGGTCAGCACGATCTCCCGATAGCCGTCGGCCAGGCGCGCACCCACCTCTTGCAGCACATCTTCTGGCAGGCGGCTGCGCTGGGGGCCGCGAGCCAGGGAGACGATGCAGTAGGTGCAGTGGTTCTCGCAGCCATCTTGAATCTTGACAAAGGCCCGCGTGTGCCCCACCTGGGGGCCGTGGGCCGGGCGGGCGACTGGCGCGAATGGGTAAGTCGGGTCGTCCAGCGATAGGATGCGCTCGACCGCTTGATCCTTCTCCTGGTTAGAAAGCAGCAGGGCCACGCCCTCGAGCGCCGCCGCTTCGTCGGGCGACATGGTCGCATAGCAGCCGGTGATAGCCACGCGCAGGCGCGGGTTGGCCCTGTGCAGTTGGCGGATCAGTTGGCGCGACTTGCGGGCGGCCACGTGTGTCACCGTGCAACTGTTCACGATGGCCCAATCGGCGGCGGCGGGCGTCTCCACCAACCGGTGGCCGTGGGCCTCGATCTCGCGCCCCAGTCTATCTATTTCTGCCTGGTTCAGTTTACAGCCTAGTGATGTGAGATAAAAGTTCATGCTTTAATGATACCCTGGTCGCAGCATACCTCCAAGAAAAAGGTAGTCAGGAGTTAACAGAAAAAGACAACAAATGCGTAATGGTTAAGAGGCGGCTGCTATGATTTGATAGCATGGACTTGTCGCGGGGGATGGGGGTATAATTTACTAGGTTGCGACAAACCCGACTGCGAATGGCTGCCCATGACGCTGATTGCCCTCACCATCGCCTGGATGCTCGGGATATTGTTCGCCAGACAGGTGGGCGTGTCCCCCCTGGCGCTGGGCGGGCTGACCCTGGCGGGCGCCGGGTGGGCTGTGTGGTGCCGCCGCTCGCGCCGACCGTGCAGGCAGGCCGTCCTGTTGCTGGCCGCGCTGCTTGGCGGCTGGCGCTATTGGCTGGCTGTGCCGCGCATCAACGAGGGACATCTGGCCTTTTACAATGATACCGGCTGGGTGACGGTGCTGGGCCACGTTTCCGCTGACCCCAGCATCCGCGACACGTATACCCAACTAGAGCTATCGGCCCACGAAGTAGAAGTCAGGGAGCGGCGGTATCCGGTGCGCGGCAAGGTGGTGTTGAACGTCGCGCACTATCCAGCGTATGCGTATGGCGACGTGCTGCGCGTCGGCGGGCAGCTAGAGACGCCGCCCGTGCTGGACGACTTTTCCTATCGCGAATATCTCGCGGCGCGGGGCGTGCGCTCGTTGCTGCGCCGCCCGGAAGTGACCCAGTTGGAGGGGCGGGCGGGGAGCGCGCTTTTGCGGCTGATGTTGCGGCTCAAAAGCTGGCTGCGGGGCGTGATTGAGGGGGTGTTGCCCTACCCGGAGGCCGGGCTATTGTGCGGGCTGCTGCTCGGACTGGGGCACACGCTTCCCGATTACCTTGCAGACGCCTTTCGCGTGGTGGGCCTCACCCATCTGATCGTCATTTCGGGCTATAACATCAGCCTGGTTTCCCAATCAGCCATGACGTTGGCGGGGCGGTTCCTGTATCGCTGGGCGGCGCTGCTGCTCAGTCTGGCGGCCATCGGGCTGTTCACGCTGTTCGTCGGGCCATCTCCGCCGGTGGCGCGGGCTGCGTTGATGGGCGGGCTGTTCGTCGGGGCGCAACTGGCGGGGCGCAAGGCGCACGCGCCCACTTCGCTGGCTGCCGCTTCCCTCTGCATGACCCTCTGGGACCCGCTCTCGCTCTGGAGCGTGAGCTTTCAACTCTCCTTTGCCGCTACGCTGGGCCTGATCCTGCTGGCCCCTGCTCTGGAACGGCGACTGATTGCCCGCCTGAATGCCTGGGGTAGTGCAGCACGGACGGCGCGCTGGTGGGGGCTGGCGCGTGACGGGCTGCTGGTGACGGGGGCCGCTCAATTGGCGACGCTGCCCATCCTCTGGTATCACTTTCAGCAGGTGTCGGTGGTGTCCCTGCTGGCGAACGTGCTGGTTCTGCCGGTGCAGCCCGCCGTCATGGCGTTGGGGTTTGCGGCGACGGTGGGCGGCGCGGTGTGGGAGGCCGCCGGGCGCGCGTTGGGCTGGCTGGTGTGGCCCTGGCTGCGCTATACTATCTGGGTGGCGCAAGAGTTGGGCGGCTGGTCGTGGGCGGCGGTGGAGGTTCCGCGCATACCGGCTCTGCTGGTGTGGGCGGTGTATGGCGCAATGGCCTGGTGGCTGCTCGCGCCGCGTGGCTCAAGCCTGCTGGCGGACTGGCGCGAGCGCCTGCGCCGGTGGCGGCGCCAATGGCGGGAGCGGCAGCAGCCGGGCAAACGCAGCTCCCGGCTGGCGCTCGTCGGGCTGGGGCTGGTGGTGGTGCTCGTCTGGAGCGCCGTTTGCTCTTTGCCCGACGACAGGCTGCATGTCTATTTCCTGGACGTGGGCCAGGGGGACGCGATTTTGCTGCGCGCACCCGGCGGCTATGTCGTGTTGGTGGATGGCGGCCCCGACCCGCTGGCGCTGGCCTCGCGCCTGGGCCAGGTATTGCCCTTTTGGCAGCGGCGGGTGGATTTGGTGGTCGCCACGCACGCCGATCAGGATCATCTGGCGGGGCTGGTTCCCGTGCTGGAGCGTTATCGCGTGGGGCACGTGCTGCAACCGGCGACGATGGGCGAGGGGGCGCTGGTCGCCCAGTGGCAGGCGGCCTTGCAGGCATCGGGGGCGCAGGTGGTGGAGGCGTCTCGCGACACACGCATCTGGCTGGGGGATGACCTGTGCGTGGAGGTGCTTCACCCGCCATTGGCGGACGGGCGCGGGCTGCAGGAGGCGGACGACAACCGCGACTCGGTGGTGTTGCGTATCCATCAAGACGCTTTCGCCCTGTTGCTGACGGCGGATATTGACGCCGAGGTCGAGGCGGAGCTATTGCAGACGGGCCAGCCGCTACAGGCCACGCTGTTGAAGGTGGCGCATCATGGCTCCTCGTCGGCCACGTCGGACCGCTTTCTGGCGGCAGTCAGCCCGCAGATCGCGGTGATCAGCGTGGGCGCGGATAATCGCTTTGGCCATCCGGGCGCGGATGTGCTGCAACGCCTGGAGTTGGCTGACTGTCAGGTGTTCCGCACGGACGAGCAAGGGACGGTAGAGGTTGTTACCGATGGGCAGCGGTGTTGGGTGCAAGGTCGTGGAGGTGACAGATGAACCAAGGGCCAATGTTGCGGCGGGTGATGCCGCTGATTCAGGTGCGCGACATGCGCGAGTCGCTGGCCTATTACCAGGGGGTGTTGGGCTTTGGCCTGGATTTCGTCTGGCCGGAGGGAAGCGCCGACCCGGAGGGGCCTGCTCCCCGGTGGGCGCAGGTCTCGCGCAACGACATCAGCTTTTCATTGACCATTGACCTGGGGACGAGTTCGGGGCAGTTCATTGCCGAAAAAGGGAACGGCGTCGTGTTCTATATCACGGTAGACGATATTGATGCCTTGTACGAGGAATTGCTGGGCGGCGAGGCCATCATTGTGCAAGAGCTGTTTGACTTTGGGGGGCGCAAGCAATTCAGCGTGGCAGATTGTAATGGCTATGTAATCGCCTTCACCGAAGAGTTCCAGGCTGGGAGGTGAGATCAGGCCGAGAGGCCTCTCAATCAGGCTTGACGGCGGGCCGAAAGTATGCCAAGATAGGGCCTGTCGTACTCAGAGATGCTCTATACAGGAGGCAAGGCATGAAAGTAGAGATTAGTTACTGCACATCTTGAGGCTACCTGCCAAGAGCCGCCAGTCTGGCGGAAAAGCTGCTGAACAAGTACAAGAATCAGCTGCAGCAGGTTGCCCTGATCCCGTCGTCGGGAGGGGCTTTTGAAGTCACCGCCAACGGTGAAAAGGTATACTCGAAATTAGAGACTGGCAGGTTCCCCGATGAGGGGGCGCTGCTGAGGGAAATGGACACCCGTTTCTAGCTCGCGCTATTGGGGGAACGGCTGCCCTGCTCCTCAGAAGCCGTTCCCCCACTCTACTCCTCGTAGATTCCTCGCGGCTTGGTCCTCTTGTGCGCGACGCGGCCACAGGCTAGCCGCCTCTATTCTTAACGCCTGTTATGGCATCGTCTGGTTTAGGGTAGGGTCTTGACGGCAACGGCCATTCCCATATAGTGTCACCATACCACAGTGGGTTTATTCATCGCTTCTGCCAGCAGGTCGGGGTAGGGGCGTCCAAATTAGAACGGGAGACAGAGAAATGACCGAGCAAATCCGGTTCGTGTTGTTGGGCCTGGGGAACATCGGGCGCAACCTGTTGGATATCCTGGTGCATCGCCAGAAGCAAATTGAGGCGGACTATGGCCTGTCGTTTGTGCTGGTCGGCGCGGTGGATTCCTCCGGGGCGGCGGTGAGCCAGGAGGGCCTGGATATGGCGCGGGTGCGCGATCTCAAGCTGGGGCGCGAAGGCGTTGCCGATTATCCGGGGATGGGGCGGCGCGGTATGGTGGCCCTGGAAGTGTTGGAGAGCGTGCGGGCCGACGTGCTGGTGGGCGCTTCTCCCACGAACTTGCGCTCCGGCGAGCCGGGCCTCAGCGCCGTGCGGTTTGCCCTGAACGCGGGCATGGACGTGGTAATGGCGGACAAGGGGCCGCTGGTGTTGGCCTATCAAGAGCTGATGGCGCTCGCCAAACAGCAGCAAGTCGAGATCCGCTTTAGCGGCACTGTGGCTGGCGGGCTGCCTACGGTCAACCTGGGCGTGCGCGATCTGGCGGGGAGCGGCATCCTGCGCGTGGAGGGCATCTTTAACGGGACGACCAACTATATTCTCACGCGCATGGAGCAGGAGCAGATTTCTTACGAGGAGGCGCTGGCGGGCGCTCAAAAAGCTGGCATCGCTGAGGCGGACCCTACCCTGGACGTGGATGGCTGGGATGCGGCCAACAAGCTGGTGATTATCGCCAACAGCGCCCTGAAGCGGCCCACCAAGCTGTCCGATCTGACGGTCGAGGGGATTCGCAACATCACCCTGGAGGACCTACAGCAGGCCCGCCGAGAGGGCAAGGTAATCAAGCCGCTGGCGATGGCTGTCCTGCAGGATGGCGACTATCAGTTGAGCGTCAAGCCGGTGGCGTTGGACGCCCGGCATCCTCTGGCGATGACCAACAAGTGGGATATGGGCGTGGTGTACTATAGCGACTATATGGGCGTGATTAGCGCCATCATCGAGGAAAAGGGGCCTGTCCCCACGTCAGCCGCCGTGTTGCGGGACATGATCAACATCTATTCAAACTAGTCTGGCTGTCAGACGGCGGCGGGCAATAGCAACACAAGGCCCAAGGGCCGCCGTCGGCCTATCTGGCCAAGACGTGGACAATGGGTGATAGCAGGAGGGGCGTCTATACTCAGATATCAAAGGCCTTGATTACGATTTCAGCGATGGCGCTGACGATGAGACCCCACGAAGCCAGCAACAGCGTAATCAGGCCGAGATATAGCACCGGGCTTTCGGATATTCCTAATAGCACCCGCAGCAATGACACGTACATACGCATCTCCCAGCAACTCTTGATAGACCGTATTATAGTTAGCAAGTGTGGATAGTGCAAGATTTCATTATGGATTCAAAGAACTATTGCCGTGTTTTTACTATAAACTCGTCATCGCCCATCACCGGGTTATTGTTGACGTGGTATCGAGCGCACAAGCGGGACCTGCCCTGGCGGCGCACGCGAGACGCCTATGCTATCTGGGTATCGGAAGTGATGCTCCAACAGACGCAGGTTCCCACGGTGCTCCCCTATTACGAGCGTTTTCTGCGACGGTTCCCCACCGTTCGCGCTCTGGCGGACGCCCCGCTGGATGATCTGCTGGCCGCGTGGCAGGGGTTGGGCTACTATGCCCGCGCGCGCAACCTGCACGCCGCCGCCCGGCTGGTGTGCGAGCGGCACGGGTGCGTGTTGCCTGCTAGCCGCGCCGAGTTGGAGGCGCTGCCCGGCATTGGCGAATATACGGCGGGCGCAATCCTGAGCATGGCATATGGGCAGGATGAGCCGAGCATTGACGTGAACGTGGCCCGTGTGCTGGCGCGGCTGTTCGACTATGACCAACCCTTGACCAAAGCGGCGGGCAAAAAGGCGTTGCGCGCCTACGCGGCGGCGCTGCTCCCCCTGGGGCGGGCGGGCGAGTTTAACCAGGCGATCATGGAACTGGGGGCCACGATTTGTATGGCACGCGTGGCCCTGTGTGATCAATGCCCGGTGGCGGCCCATTGCCGCGCCAGGGCGCTGGGCGTGCAACTGCAACGCCCCGTGGCAGAGGAGCGGCGCGACAGGACTATCGAGCAGGAGCATGTCATCGCCGTCGCGGAGCAGGCCGGGCGGGTGCTGATTGTTCGGCGCAAGCCCGACGGGCTGCTCGGCGGCCTCTGGGAATTGCCGGGCGGCGAGGTTGAGCCGCACCAGGATCGCGCCCAGGCGTTGGCCCGCCATTTACAGGCCGGGCTGCGCCTGGACGCGCAAGTGGCGGAGCGGCTGGCGGTGATCAAACACGCCTATAGCCGCTTTCGGGTGACTGTTTACGTCTATCGTTGCCACACGAGCGGGACACCTGTCCCGGCTAATGGCTGGGATGCGTGCCACTGGCTCGCGGCAGACGAAGTAGACGCCTATGGCCTGACCGGTGTGGCGACTCGCGCACTGGCTCGCGTGCCGTGGGCGGGGTCAGGGCTATTGCTCTGACCCTCGGCCGGGAATGCCTGGCTCGGTCATGGCGATAGGGTCCATGATTTGATCCAGTTGTTCCTTGGAGAGATAACCCTTTTCCAGCACCACCTGGCGCACCGAAATCCCTCGCTGTAGCGCCTCCTGGGCCACCTTGGCTGCGGCAGAATAGCCGATGTAGCAGTTGAGCGCCGTAGCCAGGCCCATGCTCCCCTCGGCGTAACGCTGGCAGCGCTCCACGTTGGCGCGAATGCCCTGCACGCAACGTTCAATGAACTTGCCGATGCCATTGGTCAAGAGTTCCAGCGATTGCAGCAGATTATAGACCAGGATAGGCGTCATCACGTTTAGCTCGAACTGGCTTGCCTGCGCGCACATCGCCACGGTCTGGTCGTTGCCGATGACCTGATAACAGACCATGTTGAGCATTTCGACCATGGACGGGTTGACCTTGCCGGGCATGATGGATGAGCCGGGCGTGATAGCAGGCAGGACGATTTCGGCCAGCCCTGTGGTAGGCCCCGATGCCATCAATCGCAGGTCGTTGGCGATGCGCGTGAGGGTCAAGGCCAGCGTGCGCAGGGCCGCCGACAAGTCAGCAAGGTCGGCCATGCTCTGGGTGACATCAAACAGGTTCCCCGCGCTTACAAGCTCGAGGCCGGTGAGCCGCGACAACTCGGCCACCATCGCCGCGTGATAGTCGGGGTGACAGTTGAGGCCGGTTCCCGTGGCCGTTCCGCCGATCCCTATTTCGCGCAGATTCTCCGCCGACCGCGCAATGCGCTGCTGGTCCTTACGGACAGCGTGGGCGTATGCGGCAAACTCTTGCCCCAGCCGGACGGGCATAGCATCTTGCAGGTGGGTTCGCCCCGATTTGAGCACCAGGTTGAACTCTTGCGCCTTTGCTTCTAGCGCCGCCACCAGGTCGTCCAACACGGGAAGCAGCCGGTTCACTCGGAGCATGGTCACGATGCGGATCGCCGTGGGGATAACGTCGTTGCTCGACTGGGACATGTTCACGTGGTCGTTGGGGTGCACGGGGTCATACACGCCGCGCTTGCCGCCCAGAGCCTCGTTCGCCACGTTGGCGATCACCTCGTTGACGTTCATATTGTGCGAGGTGCCCGCTCCGGCCTGGAAGGGTTCCACCACCAGGTGATCGTCCCATTGCCCCTGCGCGACCTGTCGGGCGGCTTCCACAATCGCTTTGCCTCGGCGCTCGTCCAGCAGCCCCAGCGCCATGTTCACCTGAGCGGCGGCCTGTTTCACCAGGGCAGCGGCAGTAAAGTAATCCTTGGGCTGGGGTAGCCCACTGATAGAGAAATTCTCCACCACTCGTTGGGTCTGCGCGCCCCACATTGCGTCGTCGGGAACGTATACGTCTCCCAGGGAATCGTGTTCAACTCGCATGTGTCTCGTCCTCCTCATTGATGTTGCCGTTGGTGGTAGTGGTATGATGGGTGTCTTCCCTGACTTGTTCTAGCTCCATCGCCATCAGATAGCCACGGGCACGCTCCGTCTTGGGGTAACGATAGACCAGCTCCCAGAAGGTGGGGGAGTGGTCGGGTTGGAGCAAGTGGGCCAGCTCGTGTATAATGACATAATCCAGCACAAAGTCTGGCACGTGGCGCAACCGATCCGAAATGCGTATAGTCCCACGGGTGGGGGAGCAACTGCCAAAGCGCCTCTGCTGGTTGGAGACAAAGCGGATGCTGCGCCAACGGAGCTGGCCTGCGAAATAAAGGTCGTTGTAATGCGTGGCGCGCTGTTCCAGCGTCTCATCTGAGGCATAGTTACGCATGGTGCGCCGTTTTCGCAGCGCGCGCGCTACCATCTCCTGGGTGATTTGCTCGATCTGCGCTTCAGACAGGTGGGCAGGGACGCGGATTTCCAGCGTGTGCCAGTTGAGCAGCCGGGCGCTAACAGTCTTGCGGCGGCGATTGCTGCGGATCACGCGGATAACAAGCTCGTCCGGGCAGGGGGCTTGCGGAGATTTGGTTGCGTCCTGTGTAAGCCGGGTCTTCACAGGCAGTGGCTCCGACATGTCGTGGTGACAATCAAACAAAAAGCCCCAGATCGGGGCCGAACTGGAGCTATTTCTGTGCCGAGGGAGGGATTTGAACCCTCACGGATCTATTATCCACTACGCCCTGAACGTAGCGCGTCTGCCGGTTCCGCCACCTCGGCTTAACTTCAACGAGGATAAATATACCACTCCTGATTGTGCTTGTCAAATCGGGTGAATTGGTGTGATGGAGTTCGTGGGCCGCCGGCTTGGAGTCACCCTCTCCCCCCGACCGAAGGTCGGGGGGAGAGGGTGATTTGCTGGTCGTGACGGGGATGGCGTTCGTTTGACTTTTATGTGCGGTTGTGGTAGTTTATGAGCAATCTGCAATAGGATAGGTAGCGAGATGCGCCAGAACTGGCCCGCAAACCGCATAGCCCAACCTCAAGCAGCCTGCCCCCGGCAGGGGCATACCCTTGCGTCTTACGCCAGCGCCTTTTATTACTACTTTTATTACCCCTATACCATAAGGGGCACTCGGTGCTGCACGGAAGGGTAAAGTAGATCAAAGAAGCGCTACAACCAAAAGAGAATCAAAGCGTGGAGCACACAGGCCCCACGCTTTTTTTGTTTGATTCACCCATTTGTCAACAAAGGAAGGTGCAATGACCACGAGAGGGATTCGGGGAGCCACTACCGTCGCGTCCAACCAGGCCGACAGCATCCTGGCAGCTACCCGCGAACTGCTGCAGGAGATGGTCTCGATGAACCACATCCAGGCCGAGGATGTGGCCGCGGTGTTCTTTACCGTGACCGACGATCTCGACGCTGCCTTTCCGGCCCAGGCGGCGCGGATGCTGGGCTGGCAGCAGGTGCCCCTGCTGGATGCCCGCGAGATCCCCGTCCCCGGCAGCCTGCCACGCTGCATTCGCGTGTTGCTGCTGTGGAACACCGACACCCCCCAGTCGGAGGTCGTGCATGTCTATTTGGGGGAAGCGCGTCGTTTACGGCCCGATTTAGTTCAGCCAGCAGGCACGGACCAGGAGGAGAGCCATGATAGTTGTCATGCGTAATGGAGCGCCCAGGGAATCAGTTGCCGCCGTAGTAGAGCGCGTCAAAGAGTTGGGCTTTCAGGCCCATCTGTCCGAGGGGGAGGAACGCACCATCATCGGCATCATTGGGGACAAGCGCCCGCAAAATGAGCACGTGTTCCGGTTGATGGAGGATGTGGAAAAGGTGGTGCACATCCTCAGGCCGTTCAAGCTCGCCAGCCGCGATTTTCACCCGTTGGACACCGTTGTGCCCATCAACGGCCACTCGATTGGGGGCAATCAAGTGATCGTGATGGCCGGGCCGTGCGCGGTGGAAAGCCGCGAGCAGTTTCTAGAGACGGCGTATGCCGTCAAAGAGGCGGGGGCGCACATCCTGCGGGGTGGGGTGTTCAAGCCGCGCACGTCGCCCTACAGCTTCCAGGGGTTGGGCGAGCCGGGGCTGGAAATGCTGGCGGAAGTCAAAGAGCGCACCGGCCTGGCGATTATCAGCGAGGTGATGGCGCCGGAGCAGGTGCCTCTGATGGCCCAGTGCGCCGATATCTTGCAGGTGGGCACGCGCAATATGCAGAACTATAACCTGCTGCACGCGCTGGGCGAGGCGGGCAAGCCGGTTTTGCTCAAGCGGGGGATGATGTCCACGATGGAAGAGCTGCTCATGTCGGCGGAATATATCCTCTCTCATGGCAACTATCGCGTGATGCTGTGCGAGCGCGGCATTCGCACGTTCGAGACGTACACGCGCAACACGCTAGACCTCAGCGCTGTGCCGGTGCTCAAGCAGGCGACGCACCTGCCCGTTGTTGTGGACCCCAGCCATGCTACGGGCAACTGGGAATGGGTGGAACCGTTGTCCAGGGCTTCTATCGCTGCCGGGGCGGATGGCCTGCTGATCGAGGTGCATCCCCATCCCGACAAGGCCCTGTCCGATGGGACACAATCGCTGCGGCCCGAACGCTTTGCCGAGCTGATTCAGCGGGCGCGGGCAGTGGCAGAGGCCGTGGGCCGTAGCTTATAGGAGCGTTGTGATGGAGCCGGGGTTTGCGGACGCACAGGTAACGATAGTCGGATTGGGGTTGATGGGCGGGTCGCTGGCTGCTGCGTTGACCAGCCGAAGGGCCTGTCGGCGGGTGGTGGGTGTGGCGCGCCGCCCCCTTACGCTGAGAACCGCGCTGGATTTGCGCTTGATTCACGAGGGCACCACCGATCTGCAAGAGGGGGTGCGCCAGGCCGACCTGGTGATTCTGGCGACGCCCGTGCGGGACATTCTCGCCAAGCTGGAGATTATCGGCCCCATGCTCAAGCCGGGCAGCATCGTGCTGGACGTAGGCAGCACGAAAAAGGCCATCTGCGAGGCGATGGCCGCGTTGCCCGAGCATGTGCAGCCGGTGGGCGGGCATCCCATGTGTGGCAAGGAAAGCTCTGGGCTGACGATGGCCGAACCCGATCTGTATCAGGACAAGGTGTTTGTGCTGACCCCGCTGCCGCGCACCCAGCCCGCCGCGTTGCGTATGGTGCAAAGCATGGTAGAGGCCGTCGGGGCGCGCGCGCTTTTGCTAGACCCCGAACGCCATGACCGTCTGGTGGCTGCCATCAGCCACCTCCCGTATATGCTGGCTGTGTCCCTGGTCAACGCGGCGGAATCGTTGGCCGATGGGGATGATCTCATGTGGCAGTTGGCGGCCAGCGGCTTCCGCGACACCAGCCGCGTCGCTGCCGGTGATATTCGCATGATGACGGATATCCTCATGACCAACCGCCCGGCCATTCTGGACGCCTTGCACGAGGCCAAGATGCAGCTTTCCCGGCTTGCGGACCGCCTGGAGCGGAACGATCTGGAGGGGCTGACCGAGGCCATGCAGGCGGCCCGCAATAAAAGATCGGAGATGTTCTGATGAACCTACGCGTGCGACCTGTTTCTGGTTTGCGAGGGGCCATTGACCTGCCCGGCGACAAGTCCATCACCCACCGGGCCTTGCTGCTAGGCTCCCTGTCGGCGGGCGCGTCTCGCATTCGCGGCTATCTGGATAGCGGCGATTGTCGCGCCACGATGGGCTGCCTGCGCGCCCTGGGCGTGCCCGTGGAGCAGGAGGCGGAGGACACGCTAACGGTGCGCGGGGCGGGGCTGCGCGGCTGGCGCGAGCCGGAGAACGTGCTGAACTGTGTTCGCTCTGGCACGACCATGCGCCTGATGGCCGGGCTGCTGGCGGGGCAGCCTTTTTACAGCGTGCTGGGCGGCGAGGCCCAGCTTTTGCGGCGGCCCATGGATCGGGTGGCGCAACCGTTGCGGCTGATGGGGGCGCAGATTACGGGTCGCCAGTCGGGCAAGCTGCCGCCGCTGACGCTGGTTGGCGCGCCGCTGCACGGCATCGAGTATACGCTGCCTGTAGCCAGCGCGCAGGTCAAGTCGTGCCTGTTGTTGGCGGGGCTGTATGCCGAGGGGATGACGACGCTCATTGAACCCGGCCCTTCCCGCGACCATACCGAGCGCATGTTGCGCGCGCGGGGGGTAGAGCTATCCAGCCAGGGGCTATGTCATGCTGTGCGCGGCCCCGCCAACGACCTGACCCCGCTGGACCTGACCGTGCCGGGCGATTTCTCGTCGGCGGCTTATTTCCTGGTGGGCGCGCTGTTGGTGGAGGGGAGCGAGGTGCGGCTGCGGCATGTGGGAGTCAACCCCACGCGCACCGGCCTGCTGGACGCCCTGCGCGCAATGGGCGCCGAGATCACGCTGCTAGACGAGCGGGAGGAGGGCGGCGAGCCGGTGGCCGATCTGCTGGTGCGCTCGCAAGGGTTGCGCGCCACCACGGTAGCAGGCGACCTGGTCCCGCGCATGATCGACGAATTCCCCATCCTGGCGCTGGCCGCTACGCAGGCGGAGGGGGTTACCCGCGTGCGCGATGCTGCCGAATTGCGCGTCAAAGAGACGGACCGGATCGCCACCATCGTGGAGGCGTTACGGGCGCTGGGGGCGCGCATCGAACCCCGGCCAGATGGGTTTGACGTGGAAGGTCCGACCCCGTTGGTCGGCGCGGCGGTGGATTCGTTTGGCGACCATCGCCTGGCGATGACGCTGGCGGTGGCCGGGCTGATCGCTCGTGGCGAGACGACGGTGCTGCGCGCCGAGTGGATTGCCGACTCGTTCCCCGGATTCGAGCCGCGCTTGCAGGCGTTGGCCCCAGGAGCATTGTCATGAGCCAGACGATCAACGCCGGGCACTCGAACGCGCCTCTGCTGTCGGGGCGCACTCAGATTGTGGGGGTGATTGGCTGGCCGATTGAGCACAGCGTTTCCCCGCCCATGCACAACGCCGCCTTTCGCGCGCTGGGGCTGGATTGGTGCTATGTGCCGTTTCCCGTGCCGCCGGAGCGCGTGCCGGAGGCGCTGGCAGGTGTGCGCGCCCTGGGGCTGCGGGGCATCAACGCCACCGTTCCGCACAAGCAGGCGTTGCTGTCGCTGGTGGACGAGCTAACTCCCGAAGCGCAGGCCATCGGCGCGGCGAACACGGTTATTGTGCGGGGGGAGCGGCTGATCGGTCACAACACCGACGCCAGGGGCTTTTTGCGCGCGCTGGGAGAGGCGGGTTTTCGGCCCGAAGGGTGCGCGGCGCTGGTGTTGGGGGCTGGCGGCGCGGCGCGGGCTGTGGTGTATGGATTGGCGACGGTTGGCGCTCGGGTGACGATCCTCAACCGGACGGAGGACAGGGCGCTCGCCCTGGCAGCTGCGTTTGCGGGGGTGCATCCACAGGCCAGCATTACCGGCGGCCCGTTGGAGCCGACCACGCTGGCCCGCATGGCGGAGGGCGCGCAGTTGATCGTCAATACGACGCCGCTGGGCATGTGGCCGCGTGTCGAATGCTCCCCCTGGCCGGAGGGCGTCGAGTTTCCCTCTGGCGCGATGCTCTACGACCTGATCTATAATCCCCGCGAGACGCTGCTGATGCGGCGAGCGCGCGCGGCGGGTGCGCCCGCCGTGGATGGCCTGGGGATGCTGGTGCATCAGGGGGCTGAGGCGTTCGAGCTGTGGACGGGGGTGGATGCTCCGGTGGATGTGATGCGCGCGGCCTGCGTGGCGGCGCTGGGAGGAGAGTGACATGCTGCGTTTTCTGACTGCTGGCGAATCGCACGGCCCTGCCCTGACCGCCATTGTGGAGGGGCTGCCCGCCGGTCTGGCGGTGGACACCGACGAGATAAACCACGAGTTGCAGCGCCGACAAGGGGGCTATGGCCGGGGCGGACGCCAGCGCATCGAGCGAGACGAGGTGCGCGTACTGGCGGGGCTGGCGCAGGGGCAGACCATCGGCGCGCCGCTGGCCCTGCTGATCGCCAATCGCGATTGGGAGAACTGGCGCGAGCGGGATGTCCCGGCGTGGACCAGACCCCGGCCCGGTCACGCCGACCTGCCGGGGAGTATCAAGTATGGGCTGGACGATCTGCGGCTGGTGGCCGAACGAGCCAGCGCCCGCGAGACGGCGGCCCGTGTGGCGGTGGGCGCGGTGTGCAAGGCGCTATTGCGGGCGGTGAACGTAGAGGTCGGCAGCTATGTCGAGGCCATCGGCGCGGTGGCGGCCCAGGTGGAGCAGATGCCCCTGGAAGAAAGGCTGACGCTGGCCGCCCAGTCGGATGTTGCCTGCCCGGACGCGGATGCCGCCGGGCGGATGCGGGCCGCCATTGACCAGGCCCGCAAGGATGGGGATTCGCTGGGCGGGGTGATCGTTGTGGTGGCGCGAGGCGTGCCCATCGGGCTGGGCAGCCATGTGCAGTGGGACCGGCGGCTGGACGGGCGCATTGCTCAGGCGTTGATGAGCATTCAAGCCATCAAAGGGGTGGAGATTGGCCCTGCGTTCGAGAATGCCCGGCTGCCCGGCACTGTTGTGCATGACCAGCTTTACCCCGGTTCGCCCCATCCCCGGCGGGCGCATAACCGGGCTGGCGGCCTGGAAGGGGGGATGAGCAACGGCGAGCCGATAGTGGCGCGCATCGCCATGAAACCCATTCCCACGACGGTGCATGCGCTGGATACCGTTGACCTGACGACGGGCGAGCCAGTAGCTACCCAGTATCAGCGTTCGGATGTTTGCGCTGTCCCGGCGGCGGCGGTGGTGGCCGAGGCCATGTTGGCGTGGGTGTTGGCGGATGCGCTGCTGGAGTCGTATGGAGGGGATCGCGTGGATGCGCTGGTGCGGAGGGTGGTTGATGGTCGCTAGTGAGCGGAACATCGTCCTGACCGGTTTTATGGCGGTGGGCAAGAGCACTGTGGGGCGACAGGTGGCCCAACGTTTGGGCCGCGCCTTTGTGGATATGGATACTCTCATCGAGGAACGGGCGGGAAAGAGCATCCCGCAGATTTTCGAGCAGTTGGGCGAGTCGACCTTTCGGCAATATGAGCGAGAGGTGGCCGAGGAGTTGGGCGGACAGCGCGGGCTGGTGATCGCCACGGGCGGCGGCGCGCTGGTGGATGCGCGCAACCGGCAGGCGTTGGCTCGCAACGGGTATCTGATCTGCCTGAGCGCCACGCCCCAAGCCCTGCTAGAGCGATTGCAAGGCTGCCAGGATCGGCCCATGCTGTGGGCAGATGATCGGGAGGCGCGGCTGCGCGAGCTGTGCCAGGCGCGGCAACCCGCCTATGCCGAAATCCCCTACCATATTGACACGACCCGTCGCGCACCCGCTGAGGTGGTCGAGCGTGTGTTGGCGTTGGCGCAGGCCGCGCCCACCTGCTGGGATGTGGCTACGCCCACGGGCAAGTATCCCGTTCTCTTGCTACCGGGCGGGCTGGCGTATCTAGGGGATGCGCTGCGGGCGCGGGGGATTGCCTCGCAGGTGGCCGTGGTCAGCGACGAGCGGGTCTGGCCCTTGTATGGGCAGCAGGTGTTGGATAGCCTGGAGGCCAGCGACCATCAGGTTGCTGTCATCACGCTGCCCGCCGGAGAGCAGTTCAAGACGCTGGACACGGTGCGCCTGATCTATGACCGGCTGATTGCGGGTCGCGTGGATCGCAGTTCGGCGGTTGTCGCCGTGGGCGGCGGGGTGATCACGGATATGGCCGGGTTTGCCGCGGCCACGTTCCTGCGCGGCGTGCCGTTTGTGCCCGTGCCCACCACGCTGCTGGGCATGGTGGACGCCAGCGTGGGGGGCAAGGTGGCCGTGGATCACCCGCAGGGCAAAAACCTGATCGGAGCATTTGTGCAGCCGCTGTTCGTGTTGGTGGACACGCGCACGCTGGAAACGTTGCCCGCCGCCGAATATCGCTCCGGCCTGGCGGAAATCATCAAGGCGGGGGTGATTGCCGACCCGGAGCTATTTGCCGCGTTCGAGTCGGCAGGCGGCGATGGCCGCGAATTGCGTTGGATGGTCGAGCGCGCGCTGGCGGTCAAGATTGACGTGGTGCAGCAAGACCCGTACGAGCGCGGGCGGCGGGCTGTGTTGAACCTGGGGCATACGTTTGCTCACGCGTTCGAGGTGCTGTCAGACTATCAACTGGCGCACGGTCTGGCGGTGAGCATCGGCATGGCCGCCGCGGCCCACCTGGCCGAGTTGCGCGGCGTTTGCTCTGACGAGACCAGGGTGCGCATCGTGTCCGCGTTGGAGAGGGCCGATTTGCCCACGCGCTATGATGCCCACGCTCCTGCCGAGGTGTACGCGGCGATGGCGATGGACAAAAAGCGGCTGAACTCTCGGCTGCGGTTTGTGTTACCGCGAGCCATCGGGCAGGTGGAGGTGGATGGGGATGTGCCAGCCGAGCAAGTGCTGGCTGCGCTGGAAAGGAGTCGAGCATGAGCCATTATTTGGTGATTCATGGGCCGAACCTGAACCTGTTGGGCAGGCGGGAGCCGGAGGTGTATGGCCGCGATACGCTAGAGGACATCAACCGGCGGCTGCTGAACTGGGCGGAGGAGCGCGGCATCGAGCTGCACACGCTCCAATCGAACCACGAGGGGGAGATCATCGACGCCATCCAGGACGCCGCGAACTGGGCGGCGGGAATTGTCATCAACGCGGGGGCGTTTACCCACTATAGCTATGCCATCCGGGACGCGATTGCGGGGGTGCATTTGCCCACCATCGAGGTGCATCTGTCCAATATCTATGCGCGGGAGGAATTTCGCCATCATTCGACCATCGCGCCGGTTTGTCGCGGGCAGATTTGCGGCCTGGGGTGGCTGGGCTATCAATTGGCGCTGGAAGCCCTGCACGCCGAGACGGGGCGACGCGCGCTAGAATAGCGCGGCTACGACGCCATTGGACCGCTGGCTTCCAGCCGGCATAAAGCCGCCAAGGATGGCCAATGGTGCTAACTTTTCGCGGATCAAGTGCTGGAGCAAGATGGGGGTTGCCCCTC
>JAAYXX010000368.1 GCA_012515695.1 Chloroflexota bacterium | reverse complement strand
GCTCTTCGATGGTCATCGAATTGATGATAGCTTCGGTAACGGACAGCCCCTTGTCGGTGGCTTCTGCTGGCAACTGCTTGCTAATTTGCTGAAAGCCGGGAATCATGCCGAGCAACTCGTTGAGCGGCCCCATCTGCTTGACGGAATGCAACTGCTCGATGAAATCTTCGAGCGTAAAAGATGCGGTACGCATCTTTTGCTCCATCTTGCGAGTCTGCTCTTCTGAGAAGGTAGTCTCGGCGCGCTCGATCAACGTGAGCACGTCGCCCATGCCCAGGATACGGGAGGCCAGCCGGTCTGGGTAGAATGCCTCCAGGTCGGACGGCTTTTCGCCCACACCCATGAACTTGATGGGCACGCCGGTCACTGACCGGATGGACAGGGCCGCACCGCCGCGCGCGTCGCCATCTACCTTGCTCAGGATCAGGCCCGTCAGATCGATCCGCTTGTTGAATGCCTCTGCCACCGACACGGCCTCCTGGCCGGTCATGGCGTCGGCAATCAACAGAACCTCGTTAGGCTGGATCTGCTTGCGAATCTGCTCCAGCTCGCTCATCATCTGATCGTCGATTTGCAAACGGCCCGCTGTGTCCAACAGGACGACGGTAAAGCCTTCTTTTTTGGCCCGCTTGACCGCGTTGGCGCAAATCGTCGGTGGGGCGACGCGGTTGCCCTCGCTGTGCACGGGAATGCCGACCTGCGCGCCCAGCGTTTCCAACTGGGCGATAGCGGCAGGGCGGTACGTATCGGCGGCCACCAGCAGGGGACGCTCGCCGTTTTTCTTCAGGTGCAACGCCAGCTTGGTGGCCATCGTGGTCTTGCCCGAGCCTTGCAGCCCCACCAACATGATGATGCTGGGGGGAGTGCCGCTCAGGTCCAGCCTGGCCGGTTCGCCCAGGAGCGCAATCAGCTCCTCGTTTACAATCTTGATTACCGTTTGCGCGGGAGTCAGAGAACGGGCCACGTCCTCGCCCACGGCGCGCTCGGAAATTCGCTTCGTCAGGTCTTTGACGACGCGGTAGTTGACGTCGGCTTCCAGCAGTGCCATGCGAACTTCTTTCAGAGTCTCCTGAACGTCCTCTTCAGACAGACGCCCTTTCTTGGAGAGCTTCTGAAAGCTCGATTGTATTTTCTCTGAAAGCGATTCAAACATCTTTTATCTCACTACTGTATGCTAACTTACAAACCTGGATATTTTACCGTAAATCGGTCCATTCGTCAAGAATTTGACAGGCACAAAACGGCGGCCTGTCAGAGCGCGTCATTGGCCGCCAGCCTGGCCTCTGGGTCAAACATTTCGGCCATTTGTGGCGGGCCGGTGTGCACGATGATCTCGTGAAATGCGCGAATATCCGGCTGATCTGGCTGGGTCACTACCACGCCCACTTTCCAGGTTACCCGACCTTCTTTGGTGGAAAAGGTGGGGCGGCATTCGCTGGGCAGGTCCACGGTAAAGGGGTGTGTGACAGACTTGCCGCTCTCTATTTCCAGCGGCCCGATCACCGGCCTTTCGCTCTCTACCCAAACGTACGAAGTGCCCTGGCCTCCGGCCCGCCGCTGGCCGCGAAACATGCCAGATTCGGCATCCCAGCCGGAAACGTAGACGAAATGGTCATCGCCCTTGAGAGTGTTCTCCACTCGCAGCAGAACGACGCTAATCTCCTGGACTTGCATATCTTCCGAAGGGATCACGTGCAATCGGCCACTGACCTGCTCGCCCTCGGCATAGACTGCGCGGGGCAGGTGCAAGAGCAGTTGGCAAGCCTGAGATGACGTGGCCGACTGGTACCCCTCAGGGTTGGTGAGCAGGGCGGGAGGCGGCGCTTCGACCACAATCTCCCGGTGCGCGTCTATCGGCGGCAGGTCGGGCGCGTCCACGACCACGTCCAGCGTCCATTGGATCGCGCAGATGTACCCGTGGTGCGTGGGCAGCGCGTCCTGCGGGATGGGAAAGCTAAAGGGATAGCGCTGCAAGACGCCGCGCCGCACAATCCCCGCCGGAACAATGTCCACCTCGCTGGTCGAATACTGGTGGGCCTCCTGGCGATATTCGGGTTCATCGCCTTCATTTTCGGGCAGTTGATCGTAGGTATAGACTCCCTGGCAGACCAGGTACATCTTGCCGCCCTGGATTTTGAGCGTGTCTTCGGGCATCAACTCGACAAAGCCATTGATGCACTCGCCGGGCACATAATGCACCTCGCCGGGGCTATCGGGCCGAATGGTGACTGTGATGTGGCCTTCTTGTGTCATATAGCGCGAGAGCAGTGCAGCGCCGACCAGCGTGCCCAGAATCAGCCCGGCGATCCCGCCGC
>JAAYXX010000367.1 GCA_012515695.1 Chloroflexota bacterium | reverse complement strand
TTCGGCTCGTTCCAAATCTGGATATAGTTGATCCGCCCCTTGTATCGCTTGACAAACTCGTAGACAAAATCGCCATAGTCCTCGAAATTGTCCGGGGGCCGCTCTTTGTAGCTGTTGTCCTGGCGAGACCAATCGGGGGGACGATCCAGCCGGGCCACAATCTGTAGATTGTACTTTTCACAAGCCTCGACAATCTGATCATATTTGACCCAACTACTCCCTTTGGTGGTGGGTTCGAGGAACTCGCCTTTGCGGACAGGCTCGATTTCCTCCCAGGGGAAATGCTGCTTCACCCAGCCGATGCCCGCCTCGGAGGCCATTTGCAGCGTCTTGTCCAGCTTCCACGGCTCTACCTCGCGGGCAAGAAAAAAGTTGGCGCCAAAGGGGTTGACGTCCGTATTGGGGATAGACCGCGCCGCCCGCTCGGGCAGCACCGGGTCTCTCATGGACAGGCCCGTATAGAGGGTACGCACCAATAGCCCTAGCAGCACAACAAACACCACCGCCAGGGCATACAGCCTCGTCCGTAAAAGAGATCGCTTGGGGCCTGCAAACGAAGCCATACCCAACCCTCTCCAGATAATCGTGTTCGCATGACCTGCGCCCGCATGTTGTGCGGCTGTGCGTTGTCGTTCGCCCCGTCGGCATGGGAATTATAGGGCGGCCATTCCCGTTTGTCAATCGCCTTTACAGGCTTTATAATTCGTCTATGTTGTGAGTGCAGAAAGAGAACCGATGAAAGCGATTACGACGCACGAGCGGGCAGATATGGACGCCATCGCGTCCTTGTATGCGGCCAGCCTGCTCTACCCAGAGTATCAGGCCGTTTTGCCGCAAAAACTCAATCGCAATGTGCGCGACCTGTTGGCGCTCTACAAAGACGAGCTTCCGTTTGTCGAGCGCCGCGAAATAGCCAGCCGCCGCATTAGCCAGTTGATCCTGGTAGATACCCAGGCGATTGCCCCTCTGCGCGGCATGGGGCCAGCCACCCAAATCCATATCATCGACCACCACCCCCCGACCGAACTGCCCCCTGACGCCACATTCGAGGGCGAAACCGTCGGGGCTACGACCAGCCTGCTCATCGCGCGCATCCGCCGCCGGGAAATTCCTGTCAACAAGCTGGGGGCCAGCCTGATGCTCATGGGCATCTATGAGGACACCGGCTCCCTATCCTACCTCACCACCACCGCCAAAGACGCCGAGGCCGCGGCCTGGCTGTTGACCCAGGGCGCTGATCTGGCGCTGGTCAGCCAGTTTCTCAACCGGCCCCTGACCAACGGCCAGCGCGATGCCTTTTTCAGCCTGGTCAACAACAGCACATTCTACACCGTGCGGGGCCGTAGCCTCTGCATCTCGATGGTCGAGCTTAACGAGTATGTGGACGAATTGTCTACCCTCATCCACGAACTGGTGGATATGTACGAGCCAGATGCCTGTTTCCTGCTGGCGAAATATGGCGACAGCGTCCAGATGATCGCCCGCAGCGCCAACGACGCCATCAACGTAGGCACGCTCATGCGCGCCTTTGGCGGAGGTGGGCACAGCAAGGCCGCCGCCGCCCTGGTGCAGGATGGCGACCTGGAGGAATTGCGCGACAGGCTGCTGGCCGTCGCCGAGGAAAACATTGAGCCGCCCGTCCTGGTCAGTCAGATTATGTCCACTAACGTGCATACCCTCGACAAGAATATGTCTGTGCGCGACGCCGTGCAGCTTATGCAACGCTACGGCCACGAGGGCTTTCCTGTCGTCGAGGGGGAGCGGCTGATCGGTATTCTCACTCGCCGCGATATTGACCGCGCCTTGCACCACCGCCTGGGCGATATGCCCGTGCGTAGCTTTTTGCACACCGGCCCCATCCACGTTCGGCCCGATGACCCCGTGGACACGGTGCAGCGTGTCATGATCGAGCATGACCTGGGCCAGGTTCCAGTGGTGGAAGATGGCCGGTTCGTGGGCATTGTCACCCGCACGGATATTATCAAACTGTGGACGGCCCCGCTCTACCCTTCCCGCGCCGACGAAATCCGCCAAAAGATGGAAGAAGCCTTGCCAGAGGGCCTGCAAAAGCTCTTGTTCAAGGCTCGCGATACCGCCAATGACATGGGCTATTCGCTGTACGTCGTCGGCGGGTTCGTGCGCGACCTGCTGCTGGGCACGCCCACGCTGGACCTGGATCTGGTCGTCGAGGGGGACGCGATCCGCATGGCCCGCCAACTCGCCACCGAACTCGGCGGGCGCTTGCGTAGCCACTCGCGCTTTGGCACAGCCAAAGTGATCCTCGAAGGCCCGCGTGAGCCGGGGGTTCCGCCCAGCCTCGATTTCGTGACCGCCCGCACCGAGTTCTATGAGCGGCCCACCCAGTTGCCAGAGATAGAGCGCAGTTCCATCAAGCAAGATCTGTACCGGCGCGACTTTACCATCAACACGATGGCGATTTCCCTGGATCGTAACCGCTACGGGCAATTGCTGGATTACTATGGCGGCGAGCGCGACCTGCACGAGGGGCGCATTCGCGTCTTGCACAACCTCAGCTTTGTCGAAGACCCCACCCGCATTCTGCGCGCCGTCCGGTTCGAGCAACGCCTGGGCTTTCAGATCGAGGAGCGCACCGCCGAGCTGATCGACGACGCGCTCGACCTGCTGGATCACGTTACCGGCGAGCGCCTGCGTAACGAACTATATTTGTTGTTGAGCGAAGCCCGGCCAGAACTCGCCCTGGAGCGGCTAGAGCAAATAGGAGTGCTGTCGCACGTGCACCCCGCGCTACACTATACCCGTGAGATGGGCACGCTCTTTGCCCGGCTCCGAGAGCGGTTTGATCTGTGGGCGGGCAAAGAGGAGGCCGAGGCCAGGCAGTCGGCGCAAGAGATCGAGGAGGAGAATCCCGACGCGGTGGTGGCTCCCACGCTGGCCCTCTGCTACCTGGCTATTCTCACCAGCCCGATGAAGCCGCAGGAGCTGGACGCGTTTGTTGCCCATGTCCACATCCCCCGGAATGATGCGCGGTTCCTGCACGAGGTGGCGCGCCTGCGCGAGTCGTTGAGCGAACTGACCGCCAGAGCCATGCTGCCCAGCACCATCTACCATATGCTGCATCCCTACTCACGTGAGGCGCGCTTTGTGCTGTCGGTGCTGACCGACTCGCCGTTGGTACGCAAGCGCCTGGAGCTATACGAGGGCGCGCTGTCGCAGGTCAAGCTGCACATTGACGGCTACTTTCTCAAAAAGTTGGGCGTGCCCCCTGGGCCTGTGTACGGCGAGGTTTTGCAGCGCGTACACGATGCCCTGCTAGATAACCAGATTTCCACGCCGGAGGAAGAGCAGCAGTTGGCCCGCAGCCTGATCGAGTCCTCCCATATCGCCACCAGCCGGGCGTAGACTGACCCCAATGGAAACAGCCTGCGCCCGTTACAGCACTCTAATCTATCAAGGAGGCCACACCCATGCCAGGTTGTCCCGAGCGCGTCGAACGCGCCTTTGCTCACCAGGCCCCAGACCGCACGCCGCTCTTTGAGATTTTCCAGGCTTACCACCCCATCTATTGGGACATCTGCGGGCGCACCGTCGCCACGGACCAGGCGCTATGCTGGGACGCGATGGCGGAGGGTATCTCTTGGGAGGAGCTGACCGAAGCCGACGCCAAAGCGTTCTTTCAGCTTCACAAGTTCTTTGAGGTGGACATTGTCCACACCCCCGGGGGCCGCCGCTACGATTTCGAGCGCCCGATCAAGCTGGGCGACAAGCTGTGGCGGCTGCATGGCCTCGACTATACCTTGAACGAGCGAACCAGGCTCATCGAGCTGGCCAACCCCGGCCAGACGCTGGCCGACTCGCAAAAGGTGTCGGAGACGGACTTGCGCAAGCGCATCGAGTCATGGGACGGCACCTTTGCCGAGCAGCCCGACGAAATCTGGGAGGTCTTTCGGCGGGTCAAGGCGATGGCCGCCGCCGAGGGGCTAGACTGGTATTATATGGGCGAAGTGGGCGCGGGAACCGGCGTCGCGTTCTATCCCCCCTTCCAGTTGATGTGGCTCGTCTCCGAGCCGGAACTGCTGCGAGCCTGGCTAGAGATGGTCAAGGCCCCCGCCTTTCATTACACCAGGCAACTGGTCGCCGAAGGTTGCCGCATTATCGCGATGGGCGGCGATGTAAGCTGCGACAAGGGGCCGTTCCTCTCTCCCGCCCACTATCACGAGTTCATCCTGCCAGTCATCCAGGAGCACATTGACCTGATCCACAGCCAGGGCGCGCTGGCCGTCTATACCTCCGACGGCAACCTCTGGCCCATCAAACAGGACTTTTTCTTCAACTCGGGCACGGACGGCTATATGGAAGTGGACAAGGCCGCCGGTATGACGTTTGAGCGGCTGATCGCGGAGGGGATCGCGGACAAGGTGTGCATTCTGGGCAACATAGACGCCCGACATACCCTTTGTCTGGGCACTCCCGCAGAGGTCAAGGCCGAAGTTCGCCGTTGCCTCGAACTGGGGCAGCAAACCCCCGGCGGCCACATCCTGCACGCCAGCCATTCGGTGCATGAGGATGTTCGGGTGGAGAACTATTACGCCGCCGTGGCAGCCTATCGCGAATATTTCGGGCTGGCGCCGCTGCCGTGGCAACCCCCCGGCCTGGGCTGACCTCCCCATTGCCGCGATACGCCATCAAGATGGGCGACTGATGAAGGTTAACAAAATAGTTCGGTAACAGCCATTGCGATGGGCGGTTGAAACCGCAGCAACCGTTGCAAAGCCGCCCTGCGGCGGCTGCAAATCAGCCCACGTAGGTGGGCTTTGCAAACGTTGGTGCAGTTTCAACTGCCTACGAAGCGGCACGCCGGGTTACCTGTTCGCCCACAGCATCAAAAAGAGCGCCGACCCCATTGTCGGCGCTCTTGATTGTGCACAGCAGCAGGCTCTAGAAAATCCGGGAGATCTCGTCCTTGTCATACCGGGGCAAGGAGCGACGGACGCCCCCCTGGACGGCATAGACCCCCGCTTCCGCAGGAATAATCTCGCCGATGCGAGCGCACGGGATGCCCTGCCGGGCATAGCTCTCCAGCAGGCTTGCGGCCTGTTGCGGGGCAGCCACTACCAGCAGCGAGCCGGACGCGATGGCCCCCAGGGGGTCCAGGCCATATTCCGCACACAGGCGCCGCCCCTCTTCCAGAATGGGCACGCTGTCCACGTCCAGGCAGAGGCCCGTCCCCGCCGCAAAAGCCAGCTCGTGCAGCCCCGTCGCCAGGCCGCCCTCTGTCGGGTCGTGCATGGCGTGCACCCTCCCATGCTCGACGGCCAGCCGGGCCGCCGCGACCACGCTGATCCCTGGGTCGTACAGGTAATTCTGCGCCTTGCGGATGAACTCTTCGCCATAGCCCCGCTGCCGCAGATCGTCCACCTTTTCGTGGGCAATGAGCGCCGTCGCCTCGATGGGGATACCTCTCACCAAAAGCACCTGATCCCCCACCTGCGCCCCCGCCGTCGTAATCAGCTTGTCTTTTTCCACCTCGCCAACCAGCACACCCACCACAATGGGCCGATCCAGCCCCCAGGTGACCTCGGTATGCCCGCCCACCAGCACAATCCCCAGTTTGGAACAGGCGTCGTGCAACTGGGCAAAGATAGATTCGACCAGCGCGGGCGTCGTCTTGTGGGCTGGCAGTAAAATGGTGTTCAGCATCCACAGCGGGCGCGCCCCACTCGTCGCGATGTCGTTGGCATTCACATTCACGGCGTACCAGCCGATCTGGTCCGTGGCAAAGGTGATCGGGTCGGTCTTGATGACCATGTAGCGGTCCCCCATATCAATGGCGGCGACATCCTCGCCCACGCGGGGACCGGTAATCAATCGGGGGTCGCTGGAGGTATATTGCGCCAAAAGCCCTTGCAAAAACTCCAGGGGGAGCTTGCCAGTCGCAAACACATCATCGAGAGCCATTGCAAACAGTCTTCCTTCCTCATATCTCGATTCGCTGGCGAGCAGGCTACTCGCCAAACACGGGGTAGAGCAGTTGCCCCTTGCCCGTTTCGCTCGTGGGCGTAGCGCGGGGATCATTCGAGTTCGCAGCCTGGCTTGCGCCTCTCCGTGCGCGCTTTCAGGCAGCAAGCCGTGGACTCGCGCCTAGCTTAGCCCTTCGTGCTGCTTCTGTCAAAGACAGCCGGAGGGGAACAAGCCATCTGGCATATTCCCCTCCGGAACAAGCGCGCGCGACCCGCCCGCCGCGACTAGTCCTTGGCTTTGGGCGGAAAGATAATAAAGATGGCGTTCAGCAGAATGCCAATCACTGCCGAAGTGGCGATGGCGGGCAGGCCATCGGGAAAGGCCACGGCCAGCCCCGGCACATGAATAGGCAGGTTGCCGCCAGGGAATGCCGACCCGCCAATGCCGATAATCAGGATCACTGCCCCGATAGCCAACTGCCGCGGGTCGAACATATCCACTTTTTCAGATTGGATCAACGCCACGCCTTGCAGGGCGATAATGCCGAACAAAAAGATGGACAACCCGCCTGTTACTGCTGTGGGCAACGTCTCGACGATTGCCGCCAGCTTGCCGACAAACCCCAGCAGCATGGCAATCACGCCCGCCGCGATCAGCACCGGCCCAGAGTAGTTGCGAGTGATCGCCATCAGCGAGTTATTCTCGCCATAGTTGGTGCCCGCGCAACCGCCCAGCAGGCCGTTGATGGCGTCGCCCATCCCGTCCAGGATCAGGTTCAGGCCGATCAAGTTCTTGATGTTCAGCGGCTTGCGCCCCATATCCTCGGCCAGCCGGTCCACGTACAGGCTGATCTGATACAGGTGCGCTGTCGATTCGGGAATTGTCGCAATGGCGATGGGCGCAATAGCCATGATGGCAGGCCATTTAAAGACCGGGGTAGTAAAGGCCGGGACGCGCACCCAATCGGCCTGGGCAACTGCATCAAAGCTCACCAACCCCAAGATACAGGACAGAACATACCCGCAAACAGCCCCCAACAGAACGGGCAGCATGGCAAACAGACCCTTACCGCGCAGATAGACAGAGAACAGCACAGTCGCCAGGAGCGTGAACAGGGCGACGCCCCAATGAGCAGAGGCCGAGTCCAGCGCCGTTTTGGCCAGCGAGATACCGATCACAATTGCTACCGAGCCGGTGATGACCGGCGGCAGCACCTTGTCCAGCGATTCTTTCCCCACCCAGCGAATGATTACGCCTGCAATGATCGAAACCAGCGCCGTAGCCACAATGCCGCCCTGGGCGACGCGGATACCACCCCACTCGGCCCCCACTACCGCTACAATGGCGGCAATGTAGGAAAAACTCGAGCCATAGTACAGAGGGATGCGCATGCCAGAAGCCAACAGGGCCACGATAGTAGCCAGGCCACTCGCAAACAGGGTGACGCCAACATCAAAGCCAGTCAGGATAGCCACCAGCACGGTGGCGGGGAACATGGTCAGCACATGCTGCAAGCCGAGCGCAACGAGCGCGCCGAGAGGCGGTCGGTCCTGGGGCAGGTAGCCGACGGTGGCGCATGACGGTTTGGTGACGGTGGGTGTAGTGGCGGTCACGAGACCTCTCCTTTCTGAGATGGACAATGAATGTATGACACAAGAGCGCCCAACGCCGTCGTTCCTCGGCCCCCGTTGGCCGTCTCGATTTTCATCGCGCACAAACGTGCGCGACAACAGACGACGCTATTCGAACGCGCCAAGCACTCTGGCGCAATCACACAAAAAAAAGACCCTTCCAAAAGGAAGAGTCCTGATGTCCATTGGGACAATATTCCAAAGCACGAACCGGGGAGCCTTTGCCGGTCCCCTCCAGCCTCAGTACGATGATCCAGTCCTTCAACGTGTGCTCCCGGTCCTACTTTAATTTACCGGAAGGCGAGTATAGCACAGAAGCGAGGTTCGCGCAAGTCCGGCCATTGCCCAGAACAGACATAAGCGCCCCAAATAGCAGGGCAACAAAAGCACGGCAGACTCTAGCAGCGCCCACGCCGGTTGGCGGTTGAAATCACAACAGCCGGAACGCGCCCGGCTACCGCAGCCCCCTGCTCAACCGGCGCACGTGCCGGCGGCGGCGCTGCCTCAACCGACGCACCCGCCTCTCCATCGCCGCCAACGACCCGGCGCTGTCAGAGCGGCCAATCAACGCGCCCCCCCAGCAGACCAGCCCGGCGCCAGCCACCTGGCCCATCGCCGGAACAAATCGCCAGGAGGGGTCTATTCGCCCGCCGAGCGACGCGACGACTGCCCCCAGCAAGAGCAGCAACGCCCCCAGGCTGTTGACAGAACCCGGCACGCTGTCAGAGCCGCGCTTCCAGCGGTTCCAGAGCGACCACCAGAGTACCGCGATCAGGGGCAACACGCCAAAGAAATGGAATGCCAGCGCCAGCCCATGCAGCACGGGGGGCATGCTCTCGGCCCAAGCCGACAGCCCAACTACTCGCGCAGTTAGGGTCGGATTGAGCGGCGCGCACAGCACCGCCCAAACGGCCACGGCTGTGCTGCCTAGCAACAACAGCAAAGTGATGTGGGCCGCCCGGCGTCCCGCCAGCAGATAGACAGCCCCCTGGCCCAGATAGGCCACGGGCAACAACACTGCTGCCAGATACCACAGGCGATAGAGCAGGGCCGACCAGCCCAGCCATTCGCCCACGCAGCGACACCCACTGCCAACGGCCAGCAGCAGCAGCGCCAATCCCCATAAGAGGCGCTGCGGAGTGGGGCGCACTCGATAGCGCCAACCGACATGCACGGCCACAAACGTCTGCAATGTCACCACCGCCAGCGGAGGGAGTACCGTCTCCATCATCGCCTCCCCATAGCACATGGCATGGGCGCGCCAAACGCCCACGCCTGTAGGACTCCGGTCCAAAGGGCGATCAGGTAGAGTACTCAAAGAGGGGAACAGCCAAAACGTGGCGAAACGCAAGAGGTACGCACCAGTTCGAGAGCACCAGCGCCGGAGCGAAACAATCGGCCCACCCTACACGCCAGATAGCATGCAGGTCGAGATTGCGGGGTGTTGCAGCGTGTGGGCGCGCCGACCAACCGACAAAGCGAGTATAATATAGCCCGTATGGGTTGTCAATCAGGCAGCTTCCCATCTACATTGACAATCAACAATCCCTGCGTATACTAGGAGCCAAATGGGTAAACTACAGAGAATCGACTTTCATACACATTCCTTTCTTAGTGATGGCGCATTGCTCCCCTCCGAGCTGCTGCGGCGGGCAGCCGTTGCTGGCTTGCAGGCCGTGGCTATCACGGACCATGCCGACGCCGGAAACATGGCCTATATCATCGACAGCCTCCGGCGGGTGCTACGCGAGCAGTCGGCGGATTTCGGCATCGAGTTTGTCGTGGGCGTGGAATTGACGCACGTTGGCCCGCAGAGCATTGGCAAACTGGCCCGGCAGGCCAAGGAACTGGGGGCCGAAGTGGTAGTCGTACACGGCGAGACGCCGGTGGAACCAGTTGCCCCCGGCACGAACGCCGCCGCAGTAGCCGAACCGGCGGTGGATGTGCTGGCCCATCCGGGGTTCCTCACCCTGGAAGAAGCCTGGCAGGCGGCCCGACGCGGCTGCTATATCGAGATTACCACCCGTAGCGGGCACTCGCTGACCAATGGGCATGTGGCCCAGGTCTGCCAGCAGGCCGGGGCGCAGATGATTGTCAACACCGATACCCACGAGCCGGGCAACATCATCTCGTTCGAGTTCGCCCAACTGGTAGCCAGGGGGGCCGGTCTCGACGAGGAGCAGGTATTCGCCGCGACAGTCACCCACCCCCAAGCCTTGCTTGCGCGGGTTCTCGCCGCACGCCAACCCTGATTTCTACTATTAGTACTCCAGCATCAAGGAGAAGATCGTTATGCGATTTCCAGCTATGCCAACCCAAGTGACCTGCCCTAAATGCCAGACCAAGTTTATAGTGCAGGTGCGTACTATTCTGGATGTGGGCGAAGAGCCTGAACTCAAGGAGCAATTTCTCAAGGGCGAGGTCAACCTGGCCCAATGCCCCAATTGCGGCGCGGGCGGCACGTTGGGCAGCCCGCTGCTATATCATGACCCAGAGAAAGAGCTGCTGGTCTCCTACGTTCCGGCAGAGTTGGGCATGTCGGCCAACGAGCAGGAGCATTTCGTGGGCAGCCTGGTGAACGCTGTCATGAACAGCGTGCCCACCGAGCAGCGCAAGGGGTATTTCCTTCAGCCCAAGACAGCCCTGACCCTGGACAGCCTGTATGACATGATCCTGGAAGCCGACGGCGTCAGCAAGGAAGCGCTGGAGCGGCAGCGCGCCCAGCTCAAGCTGCTCAATACCCTGCTCTCTGCCGCCGACGATGAGGAAACCCTGAAAAAACTGGTGGACGAGCATCGCCAGGAGTTGGATTACGCGTTCTTCCTGCTGGTCAGTGACATCATTGACGCCCAGGAGCAGAGCGGCCAGGCAGAGGCCATCGAGCAGCTCAAGCAGTTGCGCGAAAAACTGCTCAACCTCGCCAGCCCCGCCATGCCCGCCGTAGCGCCAGAACAGGCCACCTACGACGAGCTGATCGAACTGCTCCAGCAGCAGCAAGCAGGCGACGCGTGGAGCACCACCATCGCGCTGAACCGCGCCCGGCTGGATTACGGCTTTTTCCAGCACCTCACCGGCAAGATCGAGGCGGCGGAAAGCGCCAACGACAAGGAGACCGCCGAGCAGCTCCAGGCACTGCGCCAGCGTATCCTGGACGAGATAGACGCCCAGAACAAAATGGTGCGCGAGGCAGAGGACGAGGCCAGCCTGCTGATCATGCAGCTTGCTGAGGAGCAAGACCTGGAAGCCACCCTCCGCGAGCACCGCGCCGAGTTGAACGACATATTCTTCAGCGTTCTCTCGCGCTATGAGGCCACCGCCCGGGCGCGCAACAACACCGCTCGCGCCGAAAAGCTGGGGCATATACTGGAAACGGCGATCAACGTGCTCGAAGAGCAGTTGCCGCCCGCCATGCGCCTCATGAACAAGCTGCTGCGCGCCGAGCACCCCGACGGCACGAACGCCGTGCTGGAAGAGCATCGGGGTATGCTCAATGACGAGTTTGTAGAGACTCTGGACAAATATGTTGCCTCGCTGGAACAAAGGAATAACCAGGATTTCGCCGATCACCTCAAGCAGGTGCGTGCCCAAATCATCGCCAAAATGACCATCCAGCGCGCCTAAGCCGATAGACAACAGGGCCGCAGATAGATGAGGATTAACAATAGTTCGGTAACAGCCATTAGGATGGGCGGTTGAAACCGCAGCAACGTTTGCCTCGCCAGCTTGCTGGCGCGTCGCCCTTCGGCGACTGCAAATCAGCCTGCGAAGGCAGGCTTTGCAAGGGTTGGTGCAGTTTCAACTGCCTACGAGATGGCGCGTCGGGTTGCCGAAGTAAGTGCTAATCTTCATGTATCTGCGGCCCTTTATTGCCCGCTCCAATAGACCGATCCCCTCACGGACAGGCGGCACGAGGCGTTCCGTTCTCCCGCTCGCCCCCCTCACAGCCGTCAGACGACGATTGCAGCAGCGCAATTGGCGCCGTCGAACCGCGATGCTTCTCAGAAAACGCCTGGGCCAGAAACATCCCCGCAGCCTCCGGCGATAGCGGCTTGGAGATGACAAACCCTTGCCCGTAGACGCACAGCAGCCCCTTGAGATGCTCCAGTTGATCCTCCGTCTCCACCCCCTCGGCAATGGTCTCCAGCCCCAGGTCCAGCGCAAACCTCAAGATGGACTTGATCAGTTCACTACTGTCTCCCTGGTCGTTAATCACCTCGACAAAAGAGCGGTCAATTTTGATGGTGTTGATGGCAAAACGCTGAATATAGCTCAGAGACGAGTAGCCGGTGCCGAAATCGTCAATGTATAGCTCGACACCCAGTGCGCGCAATTTCTCCACGGCGCGCATCGCCAGTTCGGCGTTGTCCATCAACACACTCTCGGTAATCTCGAGCCGCAGGCTGTGGGCTGGTATGCCCGTGTCGCTCAATATCTCGGCCACCTGCCGGGCAAAGCCGCAATGCGTGAGCTGCTTCCCAGAGACATTGACGCTCACATAGAGCTTTTCGCTGCCAGGCAAGGTCGTGCGCCAGCACCGCATCTGCCGACAGGCCTCCCGCAACACCCATTGCCCGATGGGTATAATCAGCCCCGTTTCCTCCGCCAGCGGGATAAAGTCATCCGGCGCAATGCTGCCATGTATCGGGTGATGCCAACGCAATAAGGCTTCCATGCCCGCCACCTGACCAGAGGCCATCGCCAGAATGGGCTGGTAATACAGATCTAGCTCCTGCCGCTCAATGGCCTGGCGCAAGTCGCTCTCCAGTTCCAGGCGCGCAATCGCGCTTTTCCGCATGGACGGCTCAAAGACCGCATAGCAGGCTTTGCCCATCGCCTTGGCCTGGTACATGGCAATGTCCGCGTCGCGCAAAATGTCCATCGTTCGCTCATAGCCGTGAACCGATGATACGATCCCGATGCTGGCCGACGTGTACGCAAACTGCCCCTGCACCTGAAAAGGAGCCTTGAGCGCATCTTGAATACGCATGGCAACGCGCACCGCTTCATTCGGGTCGTGCAGGTCATCCAGCAAGATCACAAACTCGTCGCCGCCCAGCCGGGCTACCGTGTCTGTCGAGCGTAGAGACCGGCGGAAAAGCTGTCCAATGGCAACCAGCAGTTCATCTCCGGCGTTATGCCCCAGACTGTCGTTGATTACCTTGAATTGATCCAGATCAAGGAACAGCACAGCAAACGTATATTCCGCGCTGCGGTTGGCCCGCTCAAGCACCTGGGACAGCCGATCCAAAAACAGCGTGCGGTTGGGCAAACCGGTCAGCGCGTCGTGAACCGCGTCGTGCAAGAGCTGCTCCTCGGCCTTTTTGCGGGCATCTATGTCCGTCTGCGAACCAACCACGCGATAGGCCACTCCCTCCGGGTTACGCACCAGCAACCCCCGGGTGAGCACCCAGCGATAGGTTCCATCCCGGTGCAACATGCGATACTCTTTCTCCAGATGCTCGGTCAGCCCCCTCAGATGGGCCGCCAGCGCCACCTGAAGCTGCTCCAGATCATCCGGGTGCACCTTGTCCAGCCAGTCCGAGGGGCTATTGCCCACCTCATGATCCTCATAACCCAGCATGGCCTTCCAGCGCGACGAGAAGTAGATAGAGTCGGTTTGCAGGTCCCAATCCCACAAGCCATCGTTCGCCGCTTGCGCGGCCAGCATATAGCGTTCCTCGCTCTCGCGTAGCTTGCGCTCCATCTCGTGCTTGTACAGGGCAATCTCGATATTGATCGCCAGTTCGCGCTCTTCAAACGGCTTGAGGATGTACCCAAAAGCCTCTGTGACAGCGGCCCGCTGCAAGGTGGTATCGTCGGCAAAAGCGGTCAAAAAGATCACCGGAAGATGAAAGCGGTTGCGGATCGTGTCGGCGGCCTCAATCCCATCCATCTCGCCCCGCAGCTTGATGTCCATCAGAACCAGGTCGGGACGCGCCTGCTCTGCCTGGCGGATGGCGGCCTCGCCCGTAGCGGCCACTCCCACCACCTGATACCCCATGCGCTGCAAGCGTTGCTGAATATCTAGCGCAACAATACTCTCATCCTCGACGACTAGAATCCGGGTCCGCGCCATCTCGCTCCTTTGGCTACGATGTTGGTCATAGTAGGCCACGCAATCGTCTACTGCGCTGTAAATGTAATCACGAATCTGGCCCCCAGACTGCTATCCACACTCATTTCGCCCTCCAACTGGCCGACCAGGGTGTCTACCAGACGCAGCCCCAGCGTGTTCCCCCCGCTCAAAGCTCCCTCTGGCAGGCCCACTCCGTTATCGCTGACCTCCAGCCTGCAACGCCGCTCATCGTCCATGTCAAACTCCACGCAGACGCGACCTGCTCTCTGCTGCGGGAACGCGTGCTTGAGCGCGTTGGACACCAGTTCGTTCAAGATCAGCCCGCAAGGGACCGCCGTATCAATGTTCAGATAGACCTCTTTCACATGCAGTTCCAGGGAGATATTGGCCGACTGGGTGCTGTACGAGCGGAACAGGTAGCTCGTGAGACTTTCGATGTAATCGCACAGATCAACATGCGCCAGGTCACGCGACTGGTACAGCTTTTCGTGGATGAGACCCATAGAGCGAATGCGGTTCTGGCTCTCCTGAAAGACCTGCTGGCTCTCGGTATCGTGTACGCCAGTAGCCGCCAGGCTCAACAGGCTAGAGATGACCTGCATGTTGTTCTTGACGCGATGGTGAATCTCTTTGAGGAGGACCTCTTTTTCCCGCAGCCAGGTCCGCAACTGCGCTTCGTTCTCGCGCAACTCGCGCTCCGCCCGTTTCCACTCGGTAACGTCGCGGGTAATAGTCACAATGCCGGTAGGCTCGCCCGCGTCATCCCGCACCAGCGAGGCGCTGGTCTCGGCGGGAAAGCGAGTGCCATCCCGGCGTACCTGCGTAAACTGGCATCGCACGGAGCGGTTATTCTGGACGACAGCCTCGTATTGAGCTATTGCAATGGGCCGGTCTTCAACGGCAACCAATTCCAGAAAACTCTGGCCCACCAGTTCTTCCGCCTGCTCGTATCCTAGCACCTGCACCCCTTGCGGGTTGATCATTTCCAGGTTGCCTTGC